>CAZOLU010000346.1:0-4739 GCA_964580485.1 uncultured Saprospiraceae bacterium
TCCATAACCACATTCATCGTCATCATTCCCCCCATCATATTCATCACCGTTTTCCCCTTTTTATCTTTAAAGTGCAACTGCATTTGGGTGCCCTGCAACATACCCGCCATCGGATTATCTTCTTCCAAGCTCATTTCATAAGTTACCGAACCGTTTTTCATGCTCTTTTGAGCAAAACTATGGATGGTAAAACTTAATGTTAATAATAATAGTAATGAGAGTTTTGTTATGTTTTTCATTCAATCATGAAGTTTAATAAAAAATTAAAAAATTTTCTGCTTAGCTTGTAGGTAACTTCTATGCGTTGCTACCATTGTATTTTTTCCTTGTTTAAAAAGGCATTGATGCCTGCTTTGCAATCTTTGGTATTTCGAGCCTTTGCATTCATCGCTGCGGCATACTCTAAGCCATCCTCTAAGGAGAGACTTTGCACTTGGGCAATCATTTTTTTGGTTAGGGCTAAAGCATCTCCCGAACATTCAACACATAATTTCTGAATAAAGTTGCTTACAGTTTCTTCAATCAACTCCGCTTCCACCACTTTAGTAACCAATCCATATTCAGCAGCTTTTATTCCATTGAGTAATTTCCCTGTGAGTAAAAGATCTTTTGCTGCGCCTTCTCCAATTTTTCTAAGTAAGAAGACCATTACAATAGCTGGAATAAAGCCTATTTTCACCTCAGAATAACCCATCATTGCCTCGGGAACAATAAAGGAAAAATCGCAAACCGTAGCCAAGCCACAACCTCCAGCAATGGCATGCCCTTCAATTTGTGCTACCGTAATTTTGGGATGCTCATAAATGTACCGAAAAAGTTGTGCCAAGGCCGAAGAATCTGCAATGTTTTGCGCTTCGGTATAATTCATCATTTCTTGCAAATATCCTAAATCAGCACCCGCACTAAATACTTTTCCATTGGCACGCAAAAGAATGACTTTTACGCTTTCATCTGCTTCAGCAGCTTCTAAGGCTGTTTTAAGTTCAGTGACCAACTGAGCATTAAAGGCATTGCGTTTATGAGGTCTGTTTAGAATAATATGAGCTACTCTCTGTTCTACCTGATAGTCTATAAGTTCCATGAAATTATGCTAAATAAATCAAAAAATATATTGTTGAGTAGCTAATTTATAGAATTTGATTTAAAATCTTTGTTATCAAAATACAAAGACTGTCTTTTTATCGACAAAAAGTATCTGAGCAAAAAAGAACCTTAGTCTTCACAAACTATTGAATTGAGATGCCTTCTTTCCAATACTCCAATCAAACTGTTAAAATCAACAGCCCTTTGAATCTAGAAAGCTCCAAATAGTTTTTTGAATGATAAATAGCACTTGTTATAGATTTTTTCAAAAATATTTCACCCCCTCAAACAATTCCCTAAGTTGTTCATTTCCCGCTTTTTGTTAGCTAAAAACAGCTACTCCATAGCCGCTCAAGTCCTTTAACAAAAACTTTTTTCAAAATAAAACTTGCGTAATCCAAATCTTTGTCTTATATTTGCATGCACAACGCAGAGTGGAGCAGCGGTAGCTCGTCGGGCTCATAACCCGAAGGTCGCAGGTTCGAGTCCTGCCTCTGCAACTAAGTAAGACCTCCAATACTTTAAGTATTTGGAGGTTTTTTTATATACTTTTCTCAAAAAGATTCCTATATTTAATTCAGTCATCGATTGATCCTGCTCACCCACAAGCAAAGACAGATTCCAAAACTGATTTGTTGACAAAATACCCTTATATGCGTAAAGTAACCCTAGCCGATATAGCCCAAGCCCTCGGTGTTTCCAAAACTCTAGTATCTTTAGTACTGAATGGCAGAGGCGATGAGCATGGTATCAATGCAGAAACTCAAGAACGGGTTCGTAAAAAGGCTAAAGAACTGAATTATCGCCCCAACCCTATTGCTAGGGGGTTACGTACAGGAAAATCCCATACCATTGGACTGATTCTTACCGATATTTCTAATATCTTCATGGCTAAAATGGCTAGAGCTATTGAGGATAAGGTGCGCCAGTCGGGCTATAATTTGGTTTTTTGTTCTTCTGATGAAGATCCAGAACGTGAAGCATCGCTGATTGAGATGTTGCGGGAACGCCAAGTGGATGGCTTGATTCTTATGACTTCCTCTAAAGACAACACTCAGGTAGAAGCCTTACATAAGGAGGGCTACCCATTGGTTTTGATTGATCGCTTTTTAGAAGAAATTGCGACCAACTATGTAGGAGCCAATAATTTTGAGGGGGCCAGAGATGCCGTTTTGCACTTGATTGATCAAGGTTTTCAAAATATTGGACTCCTAGCCATCACCCCTAAGCATATTAGCCCAATCAAAGATCGGGAAAAAGGTTATGCAGAAGCGCTGAAAAGCAGAGGGATTACCCTAAACCCAGCATTGGTTTATGAGATCCCTTTTGACCAAATTCAACCTCATGTATTTAAAGCTCTGGATGCTTGTTTGGAAGGAGAAGATAAAGCAGAAGCTATTTTTGCAGTAAACAACAGCATTGCTATTGCTTGTTTGCAATATTCTAAAGCTAAAGGTTTAAGGATTCCTGAAGATTTCGCCCTCATTAGCTTTGATGATATTGAATTGTTTGAATTTTCCAACCCACCAATTTCGGCCGTAGCTCAACCAATTAAAACTATAGGAGAACAAGCTGTTAGCCTGTTGATGCAACAATTGAAAACGCCTAAAAACTTTAGCAATCAACAACATGAGCTTAAAACAGAGTTGATTATCCGAGCTTCTTCACTCAAAAAATAACGGGGTTGAAAACTTAGCCCCTTACCTTTTTCAAAATAGGGCATTAACAAATCAAAGCCCCTATTATAAATCCACTCAAAAGTCAGCAATTATGAGGTCTATCATTGTATGTGTAATAACTTTATTAACATCCTCTCTACTCATCGGTCAATCAGATGATTTCGACAAATATGTGGAGAAAATGCGTACAAAGGAGATTATTGATTCACTGCATCTGCTTAGTTATGAAAAAGGAGGTGAGCAGTTTGAGCAAATGAGTCAGCAAGCCAAATTTTTAAAGGAAAAAAGATTTTGGGACAAGCTACTACTCGAAGAATATTACAGTGGCAACTTTTTAGATCCAATTGATTTAGAGCGTATTGCACGACTCATGACCAAAGATTATAAAAACTACCTCTATGCTTGGTATGGAGAGCGATTTGTCATGAATAGAGCTGCAGGTTTTTTGTCTGACCAGCTGTTTAATTTGGGGAATAATAAAACTAAATTGACAGAGGCAGTTCAAAAAATATTTGAAGATGAGGTGCAACAACTTTATGTGATAGAATATCATATGGATGGTTATTCCCAAGAAATGCATAGAACCAGTAATCGCCTTTCCATAAATTATAATGCTTGGTTAAAAGATAGGCTCAAAGTAGCTAAATCCGACCAAGAGAAAGCTAAAGCTTATTTGGCAGTAGCCCGTTTGGCTTATTTAAGAGATGGGGAAGTAAAACAAATTATGGAGTGGGCTGAAAAAGCTCGGCAATTGGATGCCAATCAAGACACTTATCTCTTTTTGGCCATGTTGTACAAGGATTTGGCCGCCCCCAAAGAAGATTAAGCAAAATTCCTTTTTTAAATTCAACTTATGGGTTGGAAGCTTTGGGTCATTTGAAATCTAGAACGGCTGCCAGTTCGGCTTCAAAAGCCTCTAGTTCTTCTTGAAGTTTAGCTTCCGACCAGTTGAGTTGTTTTGCCATTTCCTTTGCGATAAAATGATATTGCTTTAGCAATGCAGGACGTTCAAAGTAGAGCCGCCCAGTTCGGCGAATGAGAAAATCATTCAAACCAAGCACCTGCTCATAATGGATGCCATACCACAACTCTGCCATGAGGAGCAACTCGGTAGTATCGGGGTACTGAGATCTCCACTCAAAAGCCTTTTCAATAATCAAGTCTATATTTGCCCCATAGCGTTGTGCGATGATTTGTTGGGGTTGAGCTAGAATTTGTTTGGCTTCTCCAATTCGAAGGGTCAGGAATTTATTAAAATCCTCATCACTATCAAATTCAGCTCCAGTCAATTTGAGATCTTTCGTTTGGCATTTTGCTTTTAGATTCAAGCGTTTACAAACGATATTGACAATCCGTTCAGCCATTTTCCGATAGCCCGTCAACTTGCCACCAGCGATCGAAAGTAGCCCCGTTTTCGACTCAAAAATCTCATCTTTTCGAGACAATTCAGAGGCGGATTTTCCATCCTGATGAATCAAAGGCCGTAGCCCAGCCCAAGAAGATTGTACATCCTCTATTTTAAGTTCTGCATTAGGAAACATATAATTAGCGGCCTCCAGAATATATTCTACATCCGCTTGAGTAGCCTGCGGACGGTTGATATCTTGGTGATAATCGGTATCGGTAGTGCCCAAATAAGTGATCCCAGCCCTAGGAATGGCAAAAATCATTCGTTTATCAGAGGCTACATCAAAATAAACGGCCTGTTGAATGGGGAGTTTTTGGCGATCGACAACAATGTGTACCCCTTTGGAAAGGTGCAAGCGTTTGCCTTGTACACCCTCTTGATCCATTTGCCTCAGCTGATCTACCCAAGGACCAGCAGCACTCACCACTACTTTGGCGTTCACAGTCAGGTCTTGTTGATTCAGTAAATCTTTGAGCTGAACCGTCTCAATCTGCCCTTGAGGATCATATTGAAAACCAGTTACCTGAGTATAGTTCAGTGCTAAAGCCCCTCGCTCTACGGCTGCTTTA
>CAZOLU010000347.1:0-4725 GCA_964580485.1 uncultured Saprospiraceae bacterium
GCGATCGGGCCAAAGATTTCGCAGAGCTGGCCCGCCGCTATGCGGCGGTTCATTTCCATTTGCCAAAGGCGATCTTGTGCATGCAAAAAGCCCTGAGCAAAGACCAAATCTTGTTGGTTTTCGGCATGAATATGTGGTACGGCCCATCGATCTCGGATGATTTCCACCTTTTTTTGCAAGCCTTTGAGTTGAAAAGATTGCTGATAGTTGGGCAAGCTATTTTTAGATTGTTTCTTGACGTACCATTTCAGTGCAGGCGAGATAAGACGACTGAGTAGCCCCATGTTTAAATCTTGAGTTTTGTGAGTGGAAAAAACGATGGCAATTAGCTGCTTAGCTTAAATGCGGCATCCGTGAAGGCTGTGCCCCACGGATGCTATAATTGGATACAAATGCTGGATGATGCCAACCTTTTGGGTTGGAACTGGGCGCAGCTTTGTATGTGTTTAGCGTAGGGAGTCTTTCCCTGGGGATGCCCTTGGCATAGGCTCCCGAAGCTATCCCCACACAAGCTGTAGCCTTTAGGCTTCAGTATACTGTTGATCGAAGCCTAAAGGCTACGGCTTGCGTAGATTAACTTTTTTGAAGCCTAAAGACTTCTAAAAAGTCAAGAATTGAGCTAAACACATACGCAGCTTTAGCTGCGCTCATATTGGTTGACAAACATAGCCGTATGGGCTATAAAGCGTTGACTTTTAAACTGCTCAAGGTATTCATTATAGATGGCTTCCTGGGTTGCTTCACTTTCAGGATCTGATTCTAAAGCTGCTACTACATCAGGATTGAGTACAGTTTTGACCTTTGTCCAGTAATTGTGAAGATGAGGATTGATTTTTCCTCCTTGTTTTTGTTTGTTGAACTCCTTGGTTAGGATGCCTACAATTTCTTTGATGTTTTCATTTTGCTCGGCCATGATTGATTTTATTTTTAGCTTGATGGATGATTAAATTTTCAAGTTTAAAATTACGATCTAATCTTGAATTTCCAAAAATTATCATACGAAAGCTTTTCGCTAAGCGAGCTTTTGTGTTTTACTGTTATATACTTTCAAAATTGATATTGATCATCCCCGATTTTGGGATGGGTCATTTTTTCTGCCTGTAATAATCCGTATTATTGTATTGTTCAGTTATCCCAACACCTTTAAAATTAGAATCCCATGATTTGGTCAAGTATTTTAGTTATCAGCATAATCATTATAGCCGCCTACTTCTTTTTTCAACCCCTACACATCAAAGTACCGGGTAGAGATGCACATCATCCTACACAAGAGTTGCATGAGTCAGAGGATATTGTGGCTTATCTGCATGGTGACAATTTGGATATATCTGCACGTTACTACAATAGTAGGGAAGATAAATTGATGTAATCACCAAATCATGGACAGTGCCTTTTGAGATCTCTAATATTTGTATTGGAGTCGCTTTGTAGGAATTTCTATCCTTTTAATTGCAGTTCGGAAAATGGAACCTTATGTTCCAAATGTAGTTTTTTACGGTCGTTGATGATTTTGAAGGTTAGATGCTTCGCCTCCCAGTCGATCTCAAGCAGTCCAAAATTGTAGAAAGTGCAAGCCTCTCCAACCCGGTTGCTATTGGCTTCGACATGTGGCCAGTCTTGGTTGATCCCGCTAGAGGTACAGTCATAAATAGGGTAGAGGCCAGGATGCTCTATCTTTGATAACTCTCCATAGTGTACATCTCCGCTAATAAAAATCACCCCATTGGCTTTTTGAGTTTTGATAAGTTCAAGAAACTTTTCACGCTCTTTTGGGAAGTTAGCCCAAGCCTCGTAGCCATTGTAGCTAATACCAAACTGGGTGCTGCTACAAATAAGGCGTAGGTCGGCAGGTTCTTTAAGGACTTTGGCGAGCCATTTCCATTGTGCATCACCGAGTATTGTCGCATTGCTGTTGTCATTGGGGCGGTAGCTGTTGCGGTATTTTTTAGGGTTGTTGTTTTTGAGCAGAGGGCTACGAAAGCTGCGGGTATCTAGAACAATGATTTGCAGGCGTTGCCCCTTGGGACCTATATGGTACTGGGTGTAGATGCCAGGGCTTTTGCTCCGAGCAGAGCCCTTGGGGTCATTCCAAAACTCTAAAAAGAGCTCTCTAGAAGCTTTTTTCATGGGATATTCCCTGCCACTGTCATTGGCTCCATAATCATGGTCATCCCAAGTAGCAATAATTGGGCAGGTGGCCGCTAGTTGTTTAAATTCTTCTCTTTGGCACAATTTGCTGTATTTGGCTGCGAGTAGCTTCATGTTTTCAGTATCTCCATAAAGGTTGTCTCCCAAAAAGACGAAAAGCTCAGGTTGGGCTGCTACCACTTGCTTCAAAACCTCAAGAGGCTGATTTTGGTGCATACAAGAGCCGAAGGCAATCTTTTGAATACTGTGTTGAGGAACTTCCTGAATTTTAGGAACACATTGTAGCAGCTCTCTAACTCCATCCTCTGCAAGGGCGCGTTCTGGACTCTTACATTGAAAAAACAAAATACTACTGAGTAGGCTAAACAGAAGAACGGATGATTTGTGCAACATGGATAGGTTTTTAGAATGAAAACTCATATAGAGATATAATTTTTTGTAGCAATTTTTTGGTGTAAGTATCTGTAATTTAGGGTTTTAACTTGTATTTATAGGGCTTTGGAAATGTAATTTATGTAAAATTTTAATTTGTCTTGTGTAGGTTCATGCCTTATATTTGTACAACAGCTTGATAATTGGTGATTAAACAAACTGCCTTGGATTGAACCCCTGATTTTGTTTTTCTAATCACAACTAACAATTTTCATAGGATTAAAAGAAAAAGTTCTTGTTTAGTTATTTATTAATAGCTTCATAGTAAATTGGTGTTTAGTTGAGCCGGGGCTGGGGGGTCTCGGCTTCTTTTTTTAGATCAGATCATGCTGTTGGTATACGTTTACACCAGTTTGAATCATCTGTTCTATCTCTTGAACAAGAGCTTCACTCATTTTTTTGATATGAAAGCAGCTCTTCCCTTTTAGACATTTGCTTAATTCTTCAGAGAGTTCAAAGGCTTGAGGGTGCGTGTAGATGGGGAAAAAATAGAGGCGGACGTCTTTGGGCTTGGGTACTGTATTGGCAAAAAACATCCCATCTACCTTTTTCCTACCCTGCATCACTTCCTTAGTACCAGCCACTTCAAAATTATTTTCTTCTGCTATCCTAATCTGTAAAGGTGGACAATGAGCTTTGAGCATCTCATTCAATAGTTGGTGAATCTCCTTAACATCAGAAATCATGGGTAGATATAGTTTTAGGTGAAAAAAGGGAAGTCTGCTGACTTTATAGACCTACAAAGTACTAGCAAAACGGGGTTAATAATCTTGTAGATATTTAAAATTAAGGAAAAACCTCAAAAAAGTCCAGTTTCCTACTTAGAACTTCAAAATCCCTACCCCTTTCAAGTTCTAAGGGCCTTTTCTGATGTTGAAATAAAAAATATATGGACTTTAGGCAGGGAAGGATTGGTAAATTTTATTTTATTACTATCTTAGCAGTGATAAGTGATGAGCAACTGATAGTTTACTAATTGAAAGACAGCGTTGCTGAGGGGGTACCTTATCACTTTTATCTTTATGCACTGAATACCCGATTGCTAAAATCATAAAATGAATGTTTATGGCAAAGAAAAAATCAAAAAAGCCTGCCTTTTCGAATGAACAATATCTAGAATGGTATCGACTCATGTACCGTATTAGAAAATTTGAAGAGCAGTGTAATATTGTATACTACCAAAAGAAAATCCGTGGGTTTCTACACCTTTGTATAGGCCAAGAAGCGATTTACGCAGCTATGGTGTCGGCTTGTCAGCCAGATGATCCTTGGATTACAGCCTATCGAGTGCACGGTGCAGCTATGGCCAAAGGCGTCACCGCAAATGAGGCAATGGCTGAGCTATACGGAAAAGTTACAGGAAATGTAAAAGGAAAAGGTGGTTCTATGCACTTTTTTAATGCAGAACAAGAGTTTTATGGTGGGCATGGTATTGTTGGTGGTCAAATTGGTCTGGGAGCAGGCTTGGCATTGGCATCAAAATACCTAAACAAAGGTACTGTAAGCTTAACACTTTTTGGTGATGGGGCTGCTCGTCAGGGAATTTTACACGAAACCTTTAATATGGCAATGACTTGGAAGCTGCCAGTATTATTTATTTGTGAGAACAATAAATATGCAATGGGAACCTCCGTTGAACGTACTTCCAACGTTACCAATATCCATCAATTGGGAGAGGGCTACAATATGCCTAATAAAGCCATTGATGGTATGGATGTAGAGGTTTTGCATAATGAATTGACAGAAGCACTGAAATATGTGCGTGAAGGTAATGGTCCAATGTTGTTGGAAATTGAAACCTATCGCTACAAAGGGCACTCCATGTCCGATCCAGCTAAATATCGTACAAAGGAGGAAGAAAAGGAATACAAAGAGAAAGATCCTATTGGTCGGGTAGAAACGGTTTTATTGGATCATAAAATACTAACGGAGGAGGAGTTGAAGAACTTACAAGCAGAAATTAAAGATGAGATTAAGGCTTGTGTAGAATTTGCTGAAAATTCTGAATTACCACCTGCAGAGGAATTGTACAACGATATGTATGTTCAAGAGGATTATCCATTTATTATGGATTAAAAGCATCCTCAAAAAAATTAAAAGCACCGCTTCTCTTTCTAGAAAAGCGGTGCTTCTTTTTACACTAAA
>CAZOLU010000348.1:0-4719 GCA_964580485.1 uncultured Saprospiraceae bacterium
ACATATTTTCGTGCAGTTTAACAAAAAAATGTAGGCTTATTTTGCTGATAATCAATCAAATAAGATGTTTTCAGCAGACCCTAAGTACTCGGACAAAAGAAATCGTACAATGAATTTTGCCTTATTCTTTGAAAAAAGATCAAAAAATACAGTACGATTACTATTGTCTGAGTACTTAACAACCCTTGAAAGGATTATCAAAGAATAAACGAAGATATGCAGTTGTTTTATACACCTAAGGTGGATGGGGATATTGTTTTGCTCGAAGATGCAGAATTTCGTCATGCTACCAAAACCTTACGCAAAAGAGAGGGCGATCATCTAGATCTAATGGATGGGCTAGGGCATTGGCTGAAAGCAGAATTGGTGGAATTGGGGAAAAAGTATGCTAAACTAAAGGTACTTCAACAGGAGTTCCGCCCTTTGCCTTGGCAAACGCATATCCACTTGGCGGTGGCTCCTACCAAACAGATAGATCGGATAGAGTGGTTGTTGGAAAAAGCGGTAGAGATTGGACTTAATGCTTTTACACCTATCAGATGTCAGCACTCAGAACGCAAGCATATTCGAATAGATCGCTTGGAAAAAGTGGCTTTGGCTGCTGCCAAACAATCACATAAGTTTATCTTACCCCAAATTCAAGAGTTAAGCGACTTTACAAGTTTTATAGAAACTGCAAAATTTGATGCGGCGTTTATTGCGCATTGTCATGAGGATAACTTAGTCCATCTTCACAAGCTGTTTATTCCTGAAAAGATGGGACGGGTCTTACTGCTTATTGGCCCCGAAGGGGATTTCTCCCCCCAAGAGATTGCACTAGCTCAAGCACTGGGATGCCAGCCCGCAGGGCTGGGCGCTAGCCGCTTGCGCACAGAAACCGCCGCTCTAGCGGCAGTACACAGCCTACATCTAAAACTACTCTAACGCTCATGCAATTTTAAAATATTTTCAGTAAGCTCTGTATACAAGGTTTTCAACTCAGGAGCATGAAGGTCGAGCCAGTCTAAATGTCGTTCAATAGTGCCTCGATCTCCTCGAGCTGCAGGGCCCGTCTGTACTTGCTCTGGTGCTGATTGCTCAATTTTGCGAAGGGTCTGTCTAATCAAAGGCTTTAGTATCTCAAAATCCAACTGCTCTTGCCGACAGAGCCGATCTGCCAACGCAAAGAGGTGATTGCTAAAGTTATTCACCACCACCGCAGCTACATGCAAACGCTGTCGTTGGGCTTCACTAATAGTATAGACATTGGGACAGATACTGCTTGCCAACTCAAATAGTTGCTGTCTGTTTTCTTCAGTATTCGCAGTAATACAAAAGGGCAGTTCCTCAAAATCAGGTGGAATGCTTGTAGAAAAGGTTTGTAGTGGGTAAAAAACTCCATAGTTCCTGCAACTGGCAAGTGCTGCCATCGGTGTTGCTCCAGAACTATGAGCAATAATAGCATCAGTCTGCTTAATTACTGTTAGTTGCTGTGCAACCTGAGCAATAGCGTCATCATGTACTGCCAAAATGTAGTACTGGGCATTTGGTTCAATGTCTTGGAGTTGATCCACTGCTTTTGCCTCAACTTCTGCAGCGAGCTTTTGGGCCTTAGCTTTTTGGCGACTAAAAACTTGTTGGATGCTATGGCCTTTTTCATAAAATCGATGGGCGAGGGCAGTGCCAACACTTCCTGCACCTATTATTGTGATCGTTTTTTTCATCTGTGAGCTTCTCGCATATAATATAATCGCTTGCGGGACAAAATTACAAAAAAATTAGGAGAGCCGCTTGCGGCGACGCCACCACCAATAACCTAATCCAACAATACTCAAAAATACTGCAAGACCTATTACGGCTACCTTTTGCCAGAAGGTCCAGCCTGCTTTGCAATATAATTCCACTGGAGTGGTATCACCCATTTGTACAAATGCTGCCCAAAACGCAGGGTGTGCACTCAGGTCTTTATGCTTTTTAAGGTACTCCAATTTTGCAATTTGGAGGGCTTCATCTTTATCAAAACCCATAGACATTGCCATATAGTAATACTTCATAATCTTACCCGTAGAGGCATCATTAACCTGCCAAAGACTAACTAAGACGCTCGAAGCACCTGCATACATAAACGAGTGTGCTAAGGACATAACCCCCTCCCCCTGACGAAACTTTCCATATCCTGTTTCACAAGCAGACAGTACTACCAATTGAGCATTAAGGTCTAATTCTGAAATCTCATAAGCATGCAAGAAATTATCTTCATCTATATTCCCATCTTCAGAAAAAGCCAAGCTCGACATAATAGGATCTTTACTATTAAGCAAACCATGCATCGCCAAGTGAATAATACTGTATTCCCCAGCCTTTGCTTTAAACAGAGCTTCGCCCGCCAAGGGACCATCATAAAATTCCCCCAAGAGATAGTCGCGCATAAGTCCTACTTCCTCTTCAGCTCCGGGGAGGGGTTGGAGGGCTGATCGAATAGAACGCAAACTAGATCGGCGATTGAGGCTGTCTGCTATGGCTAGTTGCTTGGGGTCTCCGTAGTATCCAGCAAAGGCGAGTACCCCTTCTGAAGAGACTTGTCGTTTTGCATCTTGAGCACGTTTCTCCAATAAGAGCTGAGCGGAATAGCTATAACTGATGGCAAAGTCTTTGGCAAGGTATTCCATTTCGCTAAAGTCTTGCTGGGGACTTGGGATGGTTTTGAGGAAAACTTCAAAAGGAAGGTGCCCAAGTTCTTTATCGGGTACAATGATGAGGCGTTTGATGCCTTGTACTCTGGTGATGAGGGGGGCTACAAAAGCTTGGTAGAAGTAGCCGCCTGCGGCGATAAATTCCTGCCGTGCCAAATCGGGTTGATCTCGTAAAAAGGTATAATCACTCAAACTGTGTCGCAGTTGGTCGGCATTGCGATTCATCTTTTGATAATCTACTCGCAATTCAACCATCTCTATCTGCTTTTTGGTGATAATAAAGGCAAAGCTTCGATCTGCCGCAAGCATATATTCGATTAAAGCTACATCATGGTCTAGTGCTAGTTGCAAGCGTTCTATTTCTATTACCTCATTGGCATAGTGATGATCATAATATTTGGGGTATTTCTGAGCAATTTCTGCTTTAAAGTTTAAAAATTCTCGATTTAATACATTGAGTTGATTCCTAATTTGTTGTTTGTTTTGATGATCTGGAGTTTCAATGAGTTGTTTTTCTAGATTCTTTTTCTGCAAACGATAGTTTTCCTCTTTTGCAAGTAATTCCTTAGGAAGATAGCCAAATCGGCGACTGTCTTTATTGCGCAAAGCATGCATCAGGAGGGTAGACTTCCCATATTCTGAAAGTTGAAAAGCTTCTTTTAGATATGCAATTTCGCCAGTTCGCTGATATAGTTCATAGGCCAGTTCTGTACCTGTTTCAAGTACTTTGCTTGCTCCGAGTCGAAACAGAATCAGTTTATTTTCCTCCGAAATGAAATTCTCCTGCAACAGGTTTTTATAATCCTTCATCACCCGAACCAATTGAAAAGCCTTTTTCAGAGCTTCTAAGTCCTGCTCTTGATGAAATTTATTCTTATACATCAACATGGCTTCTACAGTAGTACCTGCCTGAGCGCAGGTGGCCAAAAATTGATTGTCAAAGAAAAGGTCATGGGCTTGTTGTGCTAGATCATCTAGCTCGTCAAATGATAGGCTATTGCTAATATATGCCTGTTTGAAAGCAGATTCAGCTTGGGCGTAATCCTTTAGAATCGTGTATGCCCGTCCAAATTGTAGCCATATTCTTGCAAAACTGGTGATTTTAGCCTTCAAATGTTCTTGTGCCAAAGGCCAATATTCCCTTAAAAGATCTTGAGCTTTTCCTTTTGCTCCACTCATGGCATAAGCTTGGACAAGATTAGCAACAGTTGAGATTTCATACTGGGGGTGATTGTTTCTATTTTGCAGTTGAGCATAGGCCTGTTCTAGAATTTTAGTAGCCTGCTCTGGATGCTTGGTATAAATCTGACAGATACCGATATTGTTTTGTGTAATAGCTCGTTCAAGTTGGTAGCGAGACCCCAAGTTTTTTAGTATTTCTGCTACTTTTTCAGCCTGCCGCTCAGCGGCAGCAAAATCTTGCATATAAAACAAAGGCTCTACCAATTCGCTCATAATCAAAGCGCGCTCATAACTATTGCGTCCTTTGGCCTTAGCCATGAGTTCTGCGGCTTCTTCATACATCGGAATCATCTCGCTATAACGAGCCAAAAACAGATAAACTCTTGCCAAATCAACATAAGCCATGATGTATCTAGGATCGGTCTTTGGGTATTTCTTTTCATGAATCATCAACAGCTTATCAAAAGCATCTTTGGCATATTCATGATAGCCCAAACGGATGAGGCGACGACCCAGCATCCGAAGACTATCTACTGCATTTTTATCTTCAATTTTAATAGATTGGATCAGTGCCGAAGATTGTTGTACGCAAATAGCAGCAGGCAAATCCCCCGAACTATAGTCTGTGGTTTCTGGAAATAAGAGCACGTTTTGGGCATGAGCTGAAACGCTGAAAAGCAATAAAAACAGATAAAGGTAAATGTGTTGCATAATACGAGTTTGGAGGAGATTAACTAAATCGTTACTACAAAGTTAAGGGGCGTAGATGAATAAAATATTGATTAATGGTAATAAGTATTTGCATTGCAATAAAAATACAGAAAAGTCCCGAAAGGTTGAATACTCCAAACTCAGGACTTTACAC
>CAZOLU010000349.1:0-4466 GCA_964580485.1 uncultured Saprospiraceae bacterium
TTTTGTATCATCATAAGAAGTACTTGCAGGACTAGGATTTTAAAAACCTTTAATAGTTGGATGGATTACAACTCCTCCAACATATCATTAAACTCCTGAGGTGGAATAAAGCGAAGTGTATTTTCCTCAAGCTCATAAGGCAAGTGAATCAACCTACCTTCATAATACCAATAAATATAAGGACTCACCGAGCCTGGTCCTTCCTGATACATCCCATAGGTAGCAGAAATGAGGAAATTCAGAGTCTGGATAAACTCCATGCTATTGATTGGCTTAAACATGATCGTATGGCGGTGTGGAAATCCTACCAAGGCTCCCTTTTTGCCCAAAGCTCCCTCGTAGCGTTCCAAGTCAAAAAGCAGATTCCCCGTAAAAAAGTGATCATTCACACTAAAATAAAGCTCAATATCTTCTATCTCTTCTCTGCGGAAATCAAATTCATATTTTTGTTTAATATTGCTAATTCCCAAGGCATAGATCTCGTCAAAGGATTTCCCCCAAACCTCCAATTGCTCAGGTTGAATATTCATCACCGTATCGGGCAAGTCAAAAACCAACATCGCATAGATCCCCTCAGCAAAGGGCTTCCCTAATACTTTATCTTCTCCCAATTGAGCAATATAGTCATAAGCATAGAGTCGTAATCCGATGTAGCCTTCGACCCGTTCAAAATCATCAATATAAGATTCAAATTCAGCAGTAAATTGATGGGATCGACGCATTGAATCGAAATGCTCAAACACCATCGTTTCATATTGTTCCGCTACTGCCTGCTTACAACGTTGCGCCAAGTTTAGTAATCCAAGTTGCCCAAAACCAAAGCTATCCTTTTCAGGAATTAAAACACCCTGCTCTATTTTGAATGGGACAGCTAATTGATGGAAATATTGACTAACCGCAATAATAAAATTGCTATACTCATCTTCTGTGAAAAAATCAGCCCAAGCAGGAACATGATTGTTGGGTGTATCTGGCATAATTGGTTTATTTATAGAAGTGGTGAAAGCGATAAGGTATGCTCAAGATTAGTGATGCTTCCTCAATAACTCTACAAAGGCATCAAGCCCCCCATGGTCAAATAAAATTTCACTACTCAATTTAAAAAATAAATATTCCTCCCACCAACGGTAATTAGGGGTATCAATAAATGGGTTACCCACCGATTCAAAACGTTGATTCAAGCTATCGGGTTGATGGACATACTCAAAATCAGGGTGCAAGCTGCCCGATTGACTCAAGGCAAGCCGAACATAGCGCACTTTTTTCTGGTGCATGGTCATCAGTTCTACTTTTACCCCCACCAAAGCAGCATCAATGACCTTATGTGGACTAAAAATACTGTAATCTTGAGATTCAGGAAGTTGTGTCCGAGCCCACATCCAATCTAAAATCCACTGGTCAATATTTACAATCCCCTTGGTCACAAATTCCATGTAGAGCTGCTCCCAAAGTCCAGGATCATTAGAATCAATGCATTCTTGGTAGAGTTGTTCGTCCATAAGTACTGATTTTAAGAAATTCGGCATAAAATACACATATTCTCACAACTTACTAATATATTTGTGCAAGACTTATTGCGAAAGGTGGAGGGACTTGCCCTTGGAAACCTTAGCAACCTGGTCATTATTGGGAGTCCGTACTACTAATATAATGAAACTAAGGTGCTAATTCAAGACCAAATAAGTCGGAAGCTTTGTAAATTATGAATAGTTGTCTCATAATTTTTTGGCACTTCCGACAAGGGTCGGTAGTGCTTTTTTTATTAAAAAAATAAACAACTATCATGTACATCGAACTACAACGCAAAAACAAGCATGTCCATTTCGAAGCAACCAACGAAGATGGCATTTCCCTAAATCTTGACGGCAGCCCCGAAATTGGAGGCGAAAACAAAGGCTTTCGCCCCATGCAAACCCTTTTGGCTGGACTTGGGGGTTGCTCTGCCATTGATGTTTTGAATATCCTGAAAAAACAACGCCAAAATGTCGAAGATGTCAAAATAGAAATCAAAGCCGATCGCCGAACAGACCAACAACCCGCCATCTTCAAAACCATCCAAGTCCACTTTATAATTAGTGGAGAAGTTGATGCAGGCAAAGTCGAAAAAGCCCTAGAACTCACCAAAGATAAATACTGTTCGGTTTATCACATCATGTGCGAAACTTCAGAAATTGAATACAGCTATGAAGTTAAGCTCGCAGAGCATAAGACCGCAAAGGCCTCTCCACGCTTCGAAACTTCAGCCATCCGCACCCAAATCGAGCGTAGCCAACAACGCGAACACTCCGCTCCACTCTATCTCACTTCCAGCTATGTTTTTGAGTCTGCCGAGCAGGCTCGCTCGCTCTTTGCTGCCGAGCAGCAAGGCAATATCTATTCACGTTTCACCAATCCCAATGCACAGGAGTTTGTAGACAAAATGTGCTTGCTCGAAGGCTGCGAGGCGGGGGTGGCTACGGCCTCGGGCATGGCTGCGGTCTTTGCGTCCATCTTCCCCTTCCTCCAATCAGGCGATCACATCCTTGCCAGTCAATCCCTTTTTGGCAATACTTTTAGAATCATCACCCAGCATCTGCCAAAATACGGGATTGACTATAGCCTAGTGCCCATCAATGACCTAGAGGCTTGGAAAAATGCCATTCGTCCCAATACCAAAATGTTGGTGGTAGAAACGCCTTCCAACCCAGCTCTGGACTTTGCGGATCTGGAGGCTTTAGCCAATCTGGCCCATACAAACAATGCCTTGCTCAATGTCGACAACTGTTTTGCCACGCCTTATCTCCAACAACCAGCTAAATTCGGGGCCGATCTGGTCGTTCATTCTGCTACCAAATGGATCGATGGGCAGGGGCGTGTCCTTGGAGGGGTTATTCTTGGAAATCAAGAGCTGATCGATATTGCCTATGCTTTTACCCGTACTACGGGGCCTGCTATCTCTCCTTTCAACGCTTGGGTCTTGTCCAAAAGTTTGGAAACCTTGGCCGTACGCATGGATCGGCATTGTGAAAATGCCTTGAAACTTGCGCAATTTTTACAAACGCATCCCGCTATCGAATCGGTCAAATATCCAGGCTTAAAGTCTCATCCTCAATATGATCTGGCTCAAAAACAGATGACTAAAGGCGGTGGCTTACTCACCTGTATTGTCAAAGGAGGCTTGGAGCAAGGCCGCCAATTTTTGGATAAATTGCAACTACTTTCTTTAACTGCCAACTTAGGTGATACTCGCTCGATCGCCACCCACCCGGCCTCTACTACCCACGCTAAATTATCTAAGGAGGAACGAGCAAAAGCGGGGATCTATGACGGTTTGTTGCGCTTTTCGGTAGGGCTAGAGCATATTGAAGACATTATTCAGGACGTTAAACAGGCCTTGGGTTGATTTGATAATTGCCTATCCTACGACAAAAATAGGGTAAATATTTTGGGGCAGGCGGGCTACAGCCCGCCTCCGCTATGCTACACCCTTCGCAAGCTTGCTCAGCCCATCCCTTCGGGAATGGTCCAAGGGGTTTCGCAGCGCGGCGCCAGCTCCTAAATCGGCTAAGCGATGTGAAGAGGTGGAGTGAAACGACAGACTGTAACTGCAAGGCACAGGCCGAGCGAATAGCCCCAAAGGGGTGCCTTTGGCATGAGCCTCGTAACGTAGCGTCTCGTCTTTAGACGAAAGCCCCTACACTAAAAAATCGAGATAGAAAAACTGGAGCTCAAAAATGAGCAAAATGCCCCCCATTTTATTCCGAAAACTTTGTCCAAGCTCCACGCAAGGTAGCTTGCTGGGCATTTTCTGCGAGATACTTTAGAAATTCTGCTCTTGGAATCTCTGCGGCACCGAGGCTTGCGAGGTGGTCGGTGTAGATTTGGCAATCGATCAACTTGAAGTTGAGTGCTTCGAGCTTTTTGACCATAGTGATAAATGCCGCTTTAGAAGCATTTGAGACTTTTGCAAACATGGATTCTCCAAAAAAGCATTGCCCCAAGGAAATTCCATAAAGCCCGCCCACGAGTTTTCCATCCTGCCAAGCCTCCACAGAGTGCGCAAAACCTAGTTCATGCATTTTTAGGTAGGCTTGGAGCATTTCGTCTGTGATCCAAGTACCGCCTTGGCCTGGACGGAAAATCTGGGCACAGGCAAGTATCACTGCTTCGAAAGCTGTGTCGTATCGAATCTCGAAGTACTTTCGTTTCAAAACTTGGCGCATACTTTTCGAGATTTTCAAATCTTTGGGGAAGAGCACCATGCGAGGATCAGGCGACCACCAAAGGATAGGGTCGCCAGGATTGAACCAAGGGAAAATCCCGTTGGCATAGGCTAGCAAGAGCCGTTCTGGCGATAAATCACCTCCTATGGCCAAAAAACCGTCTTCGCTAGCATAGCTAGGGTGAGGAAATTCTATATTATCATTTAATTGGAACATGGGCAAAAAATAAGGTTTATCCACACCCAAAGCGTATAGATAAACCTA
>CAZOLU010000349.1:4476-4717 GCA_964580485.1 uncultured Saprospiraceae bacterium
TAATATGCTATTATACAACAAGGTTTAGCTCTCAATCACAGCCGAAAGCCCACGATCTACTAAAGCATCCTTCATGGGTTTCAGTTGTTTTTGCGTACCAGTTTTTACGGTCGCTTTACCTTTGAAATGAATGACATAGCTGAGTTGCTCAGCCTGTACCACGGTATGGCGACATACTTTCACAAAACTCTCAATTACCCAATCAAAGGTGTTATGGTCGTCGTTATAGACCACAAGTTTA
>CAZOLU010000350.1:0-4699 GCA_964580485.1 uncultured Saprospiraceae bacterium
TGCTTGAGGTATATATTGCTTGCTGTTTCAAAGGCATTCACTGCTTTTTCGAGCTGCTGCTGTTGTAAATAGGCTTCTGCCAATAAGGTGGTGGCTTCTGCCTTTAAGAGAGGCTGATAGGCCGCTTGGGGGCCTAGTTCCTGAACTAAAGTATCTAACTGTTGCTCTGCAATCTTCCAGCTACCACTACGCATATAAAGCTGAGCAATATATAAACGATCCATCAAAGGGCTAGCCTTAGTTTTTGCAGGCATTTGTTGCCCTAAAAACAAGGTCCATTCTGCATACTGTAAGGCCATAGCATAGTTGCCCATAGACTCATACATCTGAGCCATATATTTCAAGCCTTTGTAGTAATAGACTGCACTATGGGGTTGTGATTTGGCATATAAAGTAGCTTGCTCAACAATGGCTAGTGCCTGCTGATAATCGCCTGATTGCAATGCTTTTCTACTTCTAGTTTGCACCTCATCCCACCACATATCATTGAGTTGCCCAAAAGTAGTTGAGGTAGCTTGGAAAAGTAGAATTATAAGCAATAGTAGTTTCAGCCTAAGTTCATTCATCTCATTTTATTGATCTTCCTTTTACAATTTTCATATAAGGAGCTTGTTTAAATTTCTATCTACTTGTTAAATTCCAGTCTTTTACCCTGAGATTAGGGACTTAAAACACTGGCTATAAGTACCTAATATTTTAAACATGCTCTAACCAAAAGTAGGGTCATCTTACCAATAGCTAAACGCCTTGAAATAGCCTATTTTTTAAGTGATATTTCCATCTACCGATAGATAAAGACCAAATTTGCTAAAATATTACCTTTTCTTGATAATTTAAGTTACCGAGTTTACACAAAAAACCGTAGGCTTTTTATACTTTTGTATAATATTTTGCAACAAGCTCTTGTTTTTATAGTTAAGAAAACATCAAAAGAGCTAATCGTTGACTTAATATATCATTTTCAACCGTTTGAAAAATGTAGCGTATGCCTAAAGTTTCTAAGCGTGGCCTGATTACTCCAGCTTCTCCAATTCGCAAATTGGTACCTTTTGCAGAACGTGCCAAAGCAAGAGGGATTGAAATTTTTCATTTGAATATCGGTCAGCCTGACATTAAAACACCTGAGCTTGGGCTAAAAGCTGTTCAAGAAGCCGAACTTGAGGTTTTGGAATATAGCCATTCGGCTGGCTTTTTGAGCTACCGCCAAAAATTAGCTGCATTTTATCAACAATATGATATTGAATTGCAAGAAAATGAGCTAATCATTACCAATGGGGGCTCAGAGGCACTACTTTTTGGGATGCTAGCCTGCTTGGATCATGGAGATGAAATCATTATTCCTGAGCCTTTTTATGCCAACTACAATGGATTTGCAAGCAGTTTGGGTATTGTCATTCGCCCAATTGCAACTTCTATCGATAATGATTTTGCCCTACCTCCTATCGAAGCTTTTGAATCAAAAATCAATGAGCGCACTCGTGCTATTTTAATCTGCCACCCAGGAAATCCTACAGGTTACCTTTACAGCAAAGAAGAGCTTGAAAGTCTAGGAGAAATTGTAAAAAAACATGACCTCTTTCTATTTGCAGATGAGGTTTATCGGGATTTTTGCTACGATGGGAAAAAGCATACTTCGGTTCTGACATTGGATGGTTTAGATCAGCATGTAGTCATGATCGACTCCGTCTCTAAACGTTATAGTGCTTGTGGTGCTCGTATTGGGGTCTTAGCTACTCGCAACCAAGAGCTCTACAAAGCTGCTATGAAATTTGCACAGGCGCGCCTCAGCCCTTCTACCTATGGGCAGATTCTAGGAGAAGCCTTGACCGAAACTCCCGCAGACTATTTCAAAACGGTACATGAAGAATATGACCAAAGACGACAACTGGTGGTACAGCGCCTTCAAAAGATGCAAGGTGTCATTTGTCCAAATCCAGGAGGAGCATTCTACACCATGATTCAACTCCCAGTAGATGATACCGATAAGTTCTGTCAGTGGCTACTGGAATCTTTTGACCATCATGGAAAAACAGTTATGATGGCACCTGGCTCCGGATTCTACACTACCGAAGGCCTAGGTAAGCAACAAGCCCGAATAGCATACGTACTCAATAAAGAAGACCTAAATGAGGCCATGGATTGCTTGGAAGCTGCGCTACAAATATACCCTGGTAGATTTTCACTAAATACGGAGGTGGTAGCTGGCAGTCAATAAATTTGGATTTCAACAACAGGAATATGGCAAATATTCCTGTTGTTCGTTATATAATAAATTATTTTCTAATAGCTTGTTGATTGAACTTTTAGGACGGTTTTTTGGCAAGCATCACAACAAAAAAACGACGCAATGAAGCACGTAGGAATTAAAAACCCGAAGGCTGATCTGGCCAGTTATGGCCTCAACAACTTTGCGACTGCTCACTGGAACCTGCCCGTTCCCCAATTGGTAGAACACAGTATTGCCCAAGGCGAAGGAGTACTTGCAGATACAGGAGCATTGACCATTAAAACGGGAAAATTTACAGGCCGATCCCCAAAGGATCGCTTTATCGTAAAAGACGATATTACCGCCAATACAGTAGACTGGAACAGCATCAACATGCCTTTTGATGCAGATAAGTTTGATAGTTTGTACAATAAGGTATGTGCCTATTTTGAAGCTAAAGATCTTTATGTTCGTGATGCTTATGCTTGTGCAGACGACAACTATCGCCTTTCTTTGCGGTTGATTGCAGAAAAGCCTTGGTCGGCAATGTTTGCCTACAATATGTTTCTTCGCCCAAGCAACGAAGAACTTTTAAATGCTAACCCTGAATGGACGATTCTCTGTGCCCCGGGGTTCATGGCAGATCCTAGTGTAGATGGTACTCGCCAAGAAAATTTTGCCATCATCAACTTTACTAAGAAAACTATTTTAATTGGTGGTACAGGCTATACTGGGGAAATTAAAAAAGGTATTTTCTCTGTACTAAATTATGTTTTACCACAAAATCGTAATGTATTATCCATGCACTGCTCTGCCAATGTGGGTAAAGATGGGGATACTGCTGTATTTTTTGGGCTATCTGGTACTGGAAAAACTACCCTTTCTGCCGACCCTCAACGGGATCTGGTTGGGGATGATGAGCACGGTTGGTCTGATGAGGGAGTTTTCAACTTCGAAGGAGGCTGCTATGCAAAAACCATCGATCTAAGTCAGAAGAATGAACCTCAAATCTGGAATGCCATTAAATTTGGAGCAATTTTAGAAAATATCATCTTCCAAGAAGGTACTCGTACTCCAGATTTTACAGATACCACCATCACTCAAAATACTCGGGTATCCTATCCTATTCACCATATTGACAACGCCTTACAACCATCAAAAGGAGGTATTCCTCAAAATATTTTCTTTTTAACTTGTGATGCGTTTGGAGTCTTGCCTCCCATTTCTAAATTGACCCCAGGGCAAGCCATGTATCACTTTATTTCTGGATATACTGCCAAAGTGGCTGGTACCGAAGCGGGTATTGATGAACCCGTAAGTGCCTTCTCTGCTTGTTTTGGAGCACCTTTCTTGCCTTTGCATCCTACTAAATATGCAGAGATGTTGGGTGAGCGTATGACTAAACATAATGTCAATGTCTGGCTAGTCAATACAGGTTGGTCTGGTGGTGCGTATGGTGTCGGAAGCCGGATGAAGCTACCTTACACTCGAGCAATGATTAGCGCTGCCTTAAATGGCGACCTGAATGAGGTAGAATATCAAGAGATCCCTATTTTTGGGCTAATGATGCCAACTACCTGCCCCAATGTGCCTGATCATCTGTTGAATCCTAGAGATACTTGGGAAGATCAGAATGCTTATGATGCAAAGGCTCAGGAATTGGCTAATAAATTTGTGGCTAACTTCGAGAAATTTAAGGCAGAAGCAAACGAGGAAATTTTGGCTGCGGCACCGAAAACTACGGTTTCTACTAATTAAGAACTTATTTTCATAGAGAATACTAAAAAATCTAAGCGTAGTAGTCTAAGCACTGCTGCGCTTTTTTTGCATATAGACACAGCTTCATATTTTTGCAAGTCAAATAAAAAGGGTTCTTTGAGAGATCCTGTGGAAAAGTTGAAAATTCGGCAAAGCACTGCACAACCCCTTGCCCCAAAGGGGTGAGCGAATAGCGAAGCTGAGAGGGCTTGTGGCAAGTGCCACAAAAACTGTGGCAAAATAGCATAGCGGCTGGAAAGTACTAAGTACTGAAGGCGCCACACACAAAAAGTCTAATAACAACAAAAAGTAAAACCCCCATAGCCCACTCCTACCTCCATATATTTTTTTAAAACCCAAGCCGCTTCCTTTTGGTTTTAACTGGATTTTTATATCTTAGGAACTAGAAAGTAATTCTTTATTTTTCCCTAAATCAATTAGCAACATGGCTGAAAAAGGAGACATTGTAATACTCAAATCAGGCGGGCCAGATATGCTAGTGAGCTATGTTTTGAAGGGAGGAGAAGGTTCGCGTGAAAAGGCCGCTCGAATGAAGGGCTTTAAAAAAGGCGATATCGTTTGTGAATATCAAATGGAAATGCCTAATGGTCAGACACGAAAAATCACCAACACCTTTAAAGCAGTTTGCCTCAAGTACAAAGATGGTCGATTTGTTAAAGATCAGAATGATGATGACGATGACGACGACGATGATGATGATGATGACTGGTAGCA
>CAZOLU010000351.1:0-4694 GCA_964580485.1 uncultured Saprospiraceae bacterium
AAGAGCCTTATCTCAGCACAAAATCCAAGGAATTTAACTTCTTTTACCATAAGGTTAGGGACTTAATCTACTGACTATAAGTACCTAAAAATTTAAACATGCTCTTAGCCTGCTTTCTCCTCCCTAAACAGTTAGTTAATTTTTATCAATTGCAGAAGGTCCTTCTACTTTAGGAGTAAACCAGCCCTTTCCAGAGCTTTGGAAAATGTAGGTAAACAAAACCTCGTGATTGGTTCCCAATTGCGGAGCTAAGCCATTCAAGGGCATACTAAAGGCATAGCCTAATCGGTAGTTTTTTAGGAAATAAACCGAAAAGTCGCTAATCAAACTTCCATCGGTGCTATAGCCCAAACTGGCAGAGAATACATCATCGTACATATAGCGAAGGTTCATGTTGATATTGATGGGCGAAGCAGGTGCATACTTGATCCAAAAAGATGGGAGCAGATAATGGCGATGCTCAGGGTTGGGATTATACTCACTGCCTTTCAACTCAAATTTTGCCCCAGCATGCACATAAAAATGCGCTACCCGGCGAATCGTAGACAAGGCCAAATCGTCATTGAAATTGACCCGCATGGCAATCATCTGTGGTACAGATAGCCCTATATAATAAAGATCATTAAAATAAAATAGCCCAGCTCCTGCATCAGGAAAAAACTGCGATTCATTATTTTGAATAATCAGTTCATCATCTGGATCAATATAGCGCAAATCTGCACCCCGCAGCCGATAGGCCAGCCCCGAGAGCGATAAGCCAATAGACAAGCGGTTTCTTTTTTCATAGCCCTCTAATTCTGGTTTGAATTTGATATGGTAGGCATAGAGGAGGTTGACTCCCGTAAAGGAGGTTGGCCCCGTTTGGTCATGCACAAAATAGCCCCCATAAGCCATATTGAGATCTTCTGCGGCATGGCGAAAACTAAGCAAGGCGGTGCGGGGTGCCTGAGGCATCCCCGTCCATTGATGCCGATAACTCCCCGAAATGGCAGTGATGCTCTCCCAACCCATCATAGCAGGATTGATGACAAAACCATTGTTGTTGTATTCGCTAAAAAGTGGTAACTGTTGCGCCTTTAAGGTCAAGCCTCCTAATAAAAGTACTAAAATCAATATTTTTTTCATCTGTTTAAGGTCTTATCGGCGAATGATGGTGAGCGGTCCTTTAAAAATGCCCCAGCCATCACCTAAATCCAACACATAATAATAGGTGCCCGAGGGGAGCACCCCTCCTGCAAAACTCCCATCAAAATCATTATTGTACGATTCACTATTATACACTACATCTCCCCATCTATTGAGAATACGTACACGATTTTCGGGGAAGAACTGAATGTTTTCAATCCGCCAAGTATCATTTTTGCCATCTCCATTGGGTGTAATGACGTTGGGAATAAACAGCACATCTTCTACTTCAGCTTTTACTTCCACCAACACGGTATCTACGGAAGTACAACCATCTAGGGTTTCTCCAGTCAGGATATAAGTTGTATTGACAGTCGGGCTGGCACTGCTTGTAGGACAAATATCACAACTCAAATCTGCATTGGGTGTCCAGGTATAAAAATCTGCTCCAGCAGCATAGAGGTTTGCTGTGGTACCTTCGACAATGATGGTATCGGGAGAAGCCTGCACAATGGGAGATTGAAAAACCGTAATATTCAAGGTATCGCTAATTCTACCACAATCGCCAGTAGTTCCGACCACCCAAACGGGGTGCTGACCAGCATCAAGCTGAGTGCTGTAAAAGGCGGCGGTACCATCTTGCATCCAAGCCGTATCCACAAAAAAGTCAAAATTAGAGAAACTCCCCTGCGCCTCTAACAATAGGGTATCGTTGCTGCAAATCGGATTAGCTTCTGCCAACAGATCAATAGGTGGGCTAACGTTAATAAATGCAAAGGGGTAGGTATTAAAATCACTAACCAAGGTATCGGTAGATAAGCGATCTAAATTATATTGTACATTGTTGCTTAGGCTAAGGCTTGTCTCCTCTTGCCAGCTAGTCGTCTCCCAATGCCCAAGGTCGCTAAAGTCACCATCGTTGGCTTGATCGTAGTAAAAGTCGATTTCGGCGGGGCTGTTGCCCTGTGTGCGGGCGATGCGATGGTAAAACAGCTCGTTGATTTCGCAGATTTCAAAGGCTTTGAGGTTGCGATCGTAGTTTTCGTTGTTGGGGTCGGTATTGGCTAGGCGAGCACGGTAGGCGGCTGCAGCCGCCGTTGCGGGCCGAATATCAATTGGACGAAAACGAGCGGTACCTTGAGTGCTTCCCAAAGGAAAACTGTAAGCTCCAGTAGCTGCTGTATGTCGTAAAAGCCCTCCATCCTCCAAACTACTCACAAAGCCCCAAACCCCATTCAAACCTGTGCTAACCGCATTAAGATCCGTATTAAACACATGTACTACATTTGTATCTACATTAAACTCCAAATCATTCAAGCGCAAAAAGCCATCAACATAGACATCCACATCCTCTGCATATTGTATCCCCTGATTTTCTAGACGCAAATCATAAAAGCGACTAATATCCTGCCCTCTAATACTCTGGGTATCGCCTTTAAAAATGACCACACCCTCTCCTAGGGAGATAAAAGCTTCATTTCCTGCATTATTTTCCCAATCGCCAAATAGATAAATAGTATCGGAATTGTGAAAAGTACCAGCTTGCTCATTAAGGGCATCTCCATGCACTACAAGTTGAGCCCCTCCTTTTACTGAAATCAGTGCACCTTGGTTGCTCAACATAGGAGTTTGGGCATGGGTCGAGCCCAAGCTGATGAGTATAATTAGTAATGGTATAATAACTCTCATTATGGTATAATACTTTGATGCGACTTTAAAGTTAAGGATTTTTTATGGTTTCGTATTATTCCTCAGAATTTATTTCATCAGAACCTTCTTGTAAGCGTGCTTCTCTACTCAAAATTTCACTAAGGGTAGCCCCTTTTAAATACTTGACGGTTTTATTTCTGAGTTCTAAGATAACATCCCGAATCCCACATTCCTCCTCATTTTTACATTCATCACAACGCTCATAATACATATAGGTAACACAGGGTAGTAAGGCAATCGGACCATCAAAAAGCCGCATAACGGCTGCAATATGTACGTCTTCAGGCTGTTTTAAGAGATAATAACCTCCACCTCTCCCCTTTTTACTGGCCAAGATACCCGCCTTTTTCAAATCCAAGAGTATGCTTTCTAAAAATTTTCGGGGGATATTTTCCTGTTTAGAAATTTCACTAATCAAAATTGGGCCTTCATCTTTATGCCGTGCTAGATGCAAAAGGGCATGCATGGCGTATTTCGTTTTTTTAGACAGCATAACTGATTATTTGTTGAAAGGTAGTAATCCTCTTGGTTTTTTGGGGCGAGTGCTATCCCTTGCGGTAGAATCTACCTGAGCTGGGGCTTCTTTTTGCTCCTGCGCTTTTGGGGTTTCGCTTGAGGCTTCATTGGCTCCGTATGTACTGCGTGCTTGTTGTAGTTGAGTCAAAACTTTTTCGTACAACTGCTCCATCCGCTCCGGATCGCTCATATAAGCCTCTATACTCTGCTGAAAATCTGCGGTATCTACCTGATGAATTGCAAATACACGGTAATAGTCGTATGCGGCCAAACTATCTTTTTGTGCATTGGCAACACTGTTGTAGTCTGCAATTCTGGCTTCTGCCAAATGAAGATCTGCCAGTACTTTAATCATTACTTCTTCAGATAGACGGGGCTCTAGTCTTTCAAAATCTCGGTAGCAGCTGCTCAAGAGTGTTCCAAGAAGAATTAGAAAAATAAATGCTCGCATTTTTATGATTTTGGTGTAACGATTCTACAATTTGGGATTATAAGGATAGATACAAATTAGAAATAACATAAAAGATTTTAAAAAAATGAAAAATTTGCTGCTATTCTTATCGATCTTTTTAAGTTTTCAACTCTATGCACAGGATCAAGCACTAAAAGGTGATGAACAGCATGCGCTTTTGCATGTGCAGGTAACGGATATGGAGGGTAAAGTACGGGCTCAGGATAAAATTATATTTGAAGGTAAAAATCACCGTTATACTGCGGTCACAGATGCTACTGGTAATTTTGACATTCTACTGGCAGAAGGTGATGAGTATTTGATTAAAATTGTGGGTTTGGGTGAAGAAGAAGATTATAGTCGGGTAGCTATCGGAAATGAGCAGGGGGTGTATGAAGGTAGTATTGTAATTCGTTATGAACCTGCGAAAAGCTATACCTTGGAGGATGTGCAATTTGATACGGGCAAATCTACCTTGCGAGCTAGTTCTTTCCAGGCTTTAGATGATTTGGTAGGCGCTATGCGCCTAAAACCTCAAATGCGCCTTGAAATTGCTGGACATACCGATGCGCTTGGCGATGAAACGGCTAATCTTCGCCTCTCGCAAGCAAGAGCCGAAGCCGTAGTGGCCTATCTCGTAAAAAAGGGAATCAACCCTAAACGCTTGATGGCAACGGGTTATGGCGAAAGTCAACCTATTGCCGATAATGAAACGGCTGAAGGACGACAAGAAAACCGTAGAACGGAGGCTCGTATTCTAGAAGACTTGGCAGAATAGCTTGAAAAATGGTAATGATGTAGCCCCTAGCGCATATCAAGAGGAGCATGGGGCTTTCAGAACTTCACGCTTTCATCACTTTACGAGATGACGCTACTTATCTAGATCAAGCCA
>CAZOLU010000352.1:0-4690 GCA_964580485.1 uncultured Saprospiraceae bacterium
AGGCAACGACTTGCGTAGATCAGAAAAATTACCCCTTAAGGGGTTAATTTTTAATTGGTGTACGGTTAGTTTTTATAATTGGCTCGTATAGATTGCTATAAAATACGGAATTGCTTGGGATTCTGCTGCATTCTGAGTTTAAAGTTTTGGTAAAATGTTAGCGGTTTGTTCCCTTTTAGGGAGAATATGAAGGGATGGGGTAGCTTTAGCAGCCTAACGAACAGGCTGCAAAACCGTATCGGGGCGAAGGCTTAAAATTAAATCTTCGTTGATTCGATAACGTCGTACAATCGTCTGTTCTTGTTGTCCCTTTCTTTCTGGGATAGAAGGAATGGCCACAATATTTTCCTGAGGAAGATAAATGAGAAACCGACCTCGATTTTCTATGCGATCTTTGCTAGCATCAAATTCCTCTACTTTAAGCCCTTCGGGTAAATCCCGAATAAACCAGATCTTTTGCAATTGTTGGTCGAAAGTACCTACGGCAAAGAGTTGGTCACTAAACACCTTTAGCGGATGAAACTGGGGCTGTGCTCCTTCAAATAAAATAGCAGCAAGAAAAAGGCGATCTTTATGTGCAGGAATACTGATCGTTTTGCTTTTGCCCTGACTGATTTTCTCGATCTTGAGTTGATCTTGCTCGCCTTCGATAATTTCTAAGCGGTATCGATTGCCATTTACTAGGGTGTCGATCCCTTTATTGGGGGGAGGCGATTTTTTAGTGTTGTTGCTAGTTGCACGCTCCTTGGGTTGGGAAGGGGGCGGGGGGCTAGATTCGCAAGCAAAAAAAATCCAGCTGATTAAGGTTAATGCTAATACAATTCTCATGTTTTTTTTGTTTTACTCAAACGAAGATACAAAATAAAGAGTAAGATGCTGAGGAACAAACTGCTCATCAACCCAATTGCCATACTGATGACCACCTTTCGGGAATAATAACGAATTTGGAGTTTGTTTTTTCCAGTTTTCAAAGGGATAGCTTTTAATTCTATTAGAGCTTGTTCAGGTTCATAATAGATACGTTCTCCATTCAGATAAACTTCCCAATGCTGGTAATTGTTTTGCATAAAGCGCAGGGCCAGTATCTGATCTTGGGGACTTTGTAGTTCAAATTGATATTGATTAGGATGGTAATCTACCAACTGAATAGAGAGACTGCTATCATAAGGTGCATGGAGCAAAGATCCCCCCAAAAGTTGCCAATAGTCGGCTTGTTTTTCCAAAGCAGCTTTAGTTTTTAATACAAAGGGGTAATACTGGTCATGGGCGAATTTTTTACTAAAAACAGACCAATTGTAATAGATAGGAATACTTGCCTCAGTTCCAAAGTTATTCATAGCAGCCATAGGTTCGTTATGATATAAGTTTGCTTGAAAGCCAGCTGGAGTCTGATTTAAAACCTTTTGAAACTCGTATAAAGAACGTTCGTGAACTAGGCTAGAAGGAACATTAAATTGATGAATGATCAGAAGGTTGACAAGGTTGAGTAGAAGTAATTTGGATAATGAAAAATTAAAACGAGGAAAGGTCATTACAAAGCCCAAGATTAAAAATAACAACTGAATAAGGCTACTCCCTACAATCAGATGCCAGCTTAAAAAGTGTTTTCCAAAAATTAACCCCATCAGTAGATAGCAGCTAAAGAGTCCGATAAAACTTAGGAGGATGATTCTAAAAACTGCCTGTAAATTAGAATGTTCCGCCAACTGATTTAATGTAATAGCAACTAGGGGATAAAAAAAGAGGATGCTAAAGATTCTAAAAATCCCAATATGCCGAAACAAATCCATAAATGGCATCCAAAAAGTCCATCGTCTTAATATAAAGTAATCCCCAAATGCCAGCAATAGGAAAAGTATTGCCAAGCCTAAAAAACTGAGCATAGGTTGACTTTTCTTTACCCAAAAACTAAGGAGGAGCAACAAACTAAAAAACAGCCCTTGGTAAATATTGGTCATGGTAGCATCTGTTCCGAAAAAGGCTTGTTCACGGACTAAGATTTGTGGATTGAGTAGGCCTAGTAAAGATTGTGGGCTATAAGGATTCATGTTGGCTGCTTCATAGCTCATCCCCTCTGCCCGAGCCAACTCCGCCCAAACTTCCCAAGTGCTGTAAAGATATCCGAAACTTGTAAGTATAAAAATAGCAAGGGCGACACTTCCCCAAATCAAAAAGGGTTTCCAAACCTTTCTAGGAAAATTAAAAACCAAATAAATCGCAATAGCATAAGCATTGAGCAATAAAAAAGCAGGGTAGCCGCCTGTAAGCATCAGACTATTGCTAAGTGCCAAGCCCAAAGCATAATAGGCATTGGGCTTTTTAAAAAAGCGCAGGAGTAGAGCCCAAACCCAAGGGAGGTAGGCGGTGCTGACGATCCAACTTTGATGTTGAGCGTTGGATAAAAAATGCCCACTTAGGGTGTAGAAAAGAGCACAGGCCAGTGCAATTTCCCATCGCAGTTTAAAATAACGGATAAAAAAGAACATGCCCAAGCCTCCAATGGCGAGATGCAAGAGAAACTCTAGATGGTAGAGATACATATTGTACTTAAAAAGTCCTGCAATGATCCAAGAGGGGAAATAGTGAACGCTGGTTTGCATATCGGCATGAAAGGGGATTCCCAATCCCATAAAGGGGTTCCACAATGGCCAAACTCCGGCATGCAAGCATTCCGACAAAAAATAGTGGAGTTGCAAAAAGCCGTTGGTGGCATCATGTTTCATGGGGTGCAGCCCCAGCTGCCAGTAGCAGAGTGCCGCCACCAAAAAGCAAAGCAAAAAAATTAGAAGGGGTCGGTTTTTGAAGAAGGACATGATTGGAAAGTTTGTCAAGAGAAACTGGCATCAACGCACAAGTACAAACTTTGCGACTAATTTTTGCGAAGCATCATCATTCACCACAAAAACAAGATAGACCCCCGAAGCCGCAGGCTCACCCAAATAGTTGACCCCATCCCAAACGGCCTGTCCCCCAAAAGCAGTTTGTTCAAAAACCAATTGCCCACTAACGTTGGTAATTTTTACATTAGCATCTTCGGCTAACCCATTGATGGCAATTTGCCCATCGTATTCGGGGCGCATGGGGTTGGGGAAGACGCGCACATTTTGTTTTTGCATAAAGCTTTGACCCTCGGTAGCTTTTGCCCGATAGCCTTGCAAGCCATAGTTGCCCGCAATATAAACTTGCCCAGAAAGGGGATCTACGGCTAAGGCACTAATTTCATTGCTGAAAAGCGGGCTGTTTTCCTCGTTAAAAAAGTGAATCTGCTCATAGCTATCTGCATCAATGCAAAACAAACCATTGCTCGTGCCCGCCCAAATGCGATTGGCCCCATCAATACTGAGAGCCTGTACTCGCTCTGCTTCGAGCAGGCGACCATTGAAATTGTCGGGGTTGATGACTGGTCGAAGTCCTGGGCAGTTGCCTTGAAAGACATCACAATTGAAAATGGTAACGCCATCTGTAGTACCTATCCAGATTGCTCCATCCCGGTCTGTGGTGATGGATAAAGCTGTGGGCGACCCTAGCTGGCTATTGGTATTGCTGAGTTGGAGGAATCGGTCGTCGCTAAGGTCATCGAGATCTTCACCACTATTAAAGATCAAGACATTGTTTCTTTGTAGAATCCATTTGTTGTTGAAACGATCGATGGCGATGGCTCTGAGATCTTTTTCTGATGTGAAAAAATTCTGCCAACTCCCATCTGTTTTGCGTACAGCGATGGGGTTGATTGCTGCTGCATTGAGTATCCATAAATTACCGTCATTGTCAAAAGCTAGATCCGTAATCCTGGTTCGTGTAGGATCACCTGCTGCAAAGTTGAGTCCACCATTCGTATTTAGAGCATCATACACTTTAACACTGTCATTGTCTGTATTAATATGTACCAAACCTCCAAGGTAAGAGCCCCCATAAGCATCCCCAGTTTGAGGGTCTATCGTAATGGCGTAGGCATCCCATGCTGTATTGAGTTCGGGGTTATTGTTGACATTGAAATTGGTCCAACCATAATCTTTATAGCGATAAAATCCATTGGTGCTGAACACTGTAGGAATGAAGGTTCGGGGAGTACCCGCACACCAAAGGGTTCCATCTTTATCCACCACCATATCTGAAACCGTGAGGGCATTAGGACCTTCGGGAGACATTAAGGAGGCACTACCATCAGGATTATTTCTAAAAACACCTCTACCTGCAGCAATCCAGACCACAGAACTTCTGCTAAAAATGGCACTACTCACATTTCCTGTAAAGTTGGGATCAAAATAAAAGATGGCAAGATCACCATTTACATCAAAAGATTCTACAAAGCTTTGCCCCGTAGCAATGGTCAGTCTAGATTTGGAGCCATTCAGCTGCATTTTTATCTTTGGTCGTCCTGTATAAAAGAAGGGGCTAGTACTGCCATTTTGAGTAATGCTGACATGTTGCCAGCTCGTTCCGTCGTATTGCATGATGGTGTCATTAACATCTGCATAGATCTTACCCTGCATAGAAGCAATAGAGAAGGATTCAAAAAAGTCAACTCCCAGACCTTGCGCCGTACCCATTTTGGTCCAAGCCCCAAAGTCCTGAATATTAGTATTCTGACGGTTCACACCATAAATACCTAAACTTGTAGAGATCAGGACCTCCTCCCCAAGGGTTGCAGCGGCGTAAACATTTAAGTTGTTGGTAAAGGTGGTTTGCG
>CAZOLU010000353.1:0-1912 GCA_964580485.1 uncultured Saprospiraceae bacterium
AAGCGGTCGTCTCCGCTATGCTACGGGGTTCGTGCCAAGGGCACCCCTTTGGGGTAGGTCTACTCAGCCAGCTCTTTACAAATCGCTGTCTAGCTCCCTTTGGTCGCTACCCCTCCGCAGCGCGGCGCCAAAGTGCAAAGCTAGTATTTTTATCCCTAGCGATCAAGCCTCGACGCTTCTATTTTTGAGCTAGATTAGAAAATCAGCTAATTCTCTCAAAATCATTCTTCGCCACCTGAAGGTGGCTGCAACAAGGGCTGATCTTCAGGAACCCCCAACTCCTTTTTAGATGCAAACTCGCCTGTTTCTTCTAAAAAATGAATTAAATCCAATGCCGTTTCATCTGGAATCTCCTCCATAGGTACATGCCCTACCTGAGGATAGATTTTGAGATGTGAGTTGGGTAGATTTGCATTAAAACGATAAGCATTATGCACAGGAATCCACATATCCTCTCTCCCCCACATCACCAAAGTTTCATTTCGAATATGTTTGAGAAAGGCCGTATTATCCGTATAAGGTGAGTTGACCAACTTCAAAAAAGCATCGGTATTGCCATCCATTGTAAACAATTCGTAATAGCGGGTAATCAACTGGTCGGTAACCTTGCTACTATCGTAGTATACCTGTCTGACAAATTGCTCCAAAACAGCACGCCGCACCACATACTTGATGACTCGACCAAAGATGGGGGCTCTTGCCAACTTAAAAGGCAAGGGGATGTTCTCCTCCTCTAAAAAGCCAGCAGCATCAATAAGTACCAGCTTGGCTACACGCTGCGGATAGCGATAGGCAAACTCCCAGGCCACCCAGCCCCCCAAGGAGTTCCCCACTAGATGGCAATCCTCAATTTTCAAAATATCCAGAAACGCTTTTAAGACCCGAATGTGGTTTTCCATGGTATAATCCCCAGTGTCATTAGACCCTGTAAGACCAAAACCCATCAAGTCTAGGCGAATCACTCGATAGTATTTTTTCAAGTGTTTTGCCCATGCATTATAAGTATGCAAAGATGCAAAGGCCCCATGCAAGAGTACCAAGGGTGCACCATCGCCCTCATCCCGGTAATGAATCATCATATTGTCCACCACCAAAAATCGTGATGCATCTGTGGTATACTTGAATAATAAATCTTGTAGTTGCACAATCTCTTATTTTTAGCAATTCTGAGCAAAACGGGGATCTAGCTAAATAATTGCATTTCTTGCATTATTCCAGTATCTTTACTGAAGTAAAAGCTTTTTTATAGCAAAAAAGGGAATGACGATATTACAAAAAAACTTTCTATTTTTTAATCCTTTGTTTAAATATCCGCTTAATTTATTACCCTTCTTTAAAAACAGCAAAAAGCATATGAGTAGTTCAATTCAGGTAATTTCTTATAATGTTAATGGTATTCGAGCTGCAATTCGTAAAGGATGGACCGAATGGGTACTGGAAAATAATTTTGACATTATTGGTTTACAAGAGGTTAAAGCCATGGAGGAACAGGTAGAACTAGATGCCCTTCGAGATGCAGGCTACGAAATCTATTGGCATCCCGCAGAAAAAAAAGGGTATAGTGGCGTAGCGGTATTTAGCAAAATTAGCCCCAAAAACGTAACCCAAGGGATGGGCAACCCCAAGTTTGACCGTGAAGGCCGAGTAATCCGTGTAGAGTTTGAAGACTGGACCTTGCTCAACTGTTATTTCCCTTCGGGAACTTCGGGGACAGTTCGTCAAGAAGTGAAATACGACTTTCTCGATGCTTTTTACGATTGGGTACAAGAGTTGAAAAAAGAGCAGCCCAAGCTCCTAATTCAAGGAGATTATAATATTGCACATACCGAAATGGATATTCATGATCCCAAAGGCAATAAAAAAAGCTCTGGTTTCCTTCCAGAAGAACGCGCTTGGATGAGTAAATGGATCG
>CAZOLU010000353.1:1922-4605 GCA_964580485.1 uncultured Saprospiraceae bacterium
CGAAGAGGCTGGTTTTGTCGACAGCTTTCGCAAAATGAATACAGCAAAACAGAAATACAGCTGGTGGTCGATGCGCTCTAAAACTGCCCGGGCCAAAAATAAAGGCTGGAGAATTGATTATCAAGCGGTAACCAATCCTATGGAAAGCTGGATCGAGGATGCAGACCTACTGAATGATGCCGTACATTCGGATCATTGTCCTTGTTGGATCAAGCTGAAAGTCTAATTCGGGACTGGATTAGCCCCTATTCCGTTTTACTGGCCTTGCAATGCTTTGTATTTAGCATTGACTTCTGCCTCAAATTTTTCACGCCAGTCTTGGCCAAAGTGATCGGCAATCGCTTGCAAGTAGGCCTGACTATTGGCATGGGCTTTAGCTCTGCGCTCTTGTACACCAGGCTTATTGGGCACACAGCCTAAAATAACGGGTTTGAAGTTGATGCCCCAGGCTTGAGCTACGGCTTTTTGGGCCTCTAGGCGCTGACTATTGGGGCGACCTAGAAGGGGATACTCCCAAACTTGATGCTCTAGGTTTTGGGCAAAGGGGAGGCGTTTTTTCAACTCAAAATTGAATTTTTCCTGCCAATCTACACCATGCTGTTCTTCCAATTTTGCAAAGTACTGGGCGTTGATACGACGCTGCGCTTTTTGCTCGGCCTGCATTTCATCGGTCATTTTACAGCCCATAAACTGGGGTTTGTAGTTAATTCCCCATTCCTTGGCAAGTGCTTTTTTAGCTTCAAAATAACTCATATTGGGTTTACCCATAACATAGTCTACCCAAACATTGGTACTATCTTGTGTAAATGCAAAAGTAGTGTAAAATATCATACTCAGGATAAGCAAAGGCATTCTCATTTTTTTGGATTTTAGTTAACCTATTTTTTGATATAGATGCCAACTGCTCCACCTTTGGTGTAAGAGCATGTACCAAAATAAATCTTTATATTTCGTCGGAACCAGCGAAGCGCTGACACAGTTCGCATTGGAATTGCTCTCCTTCAGAGCGCAAAACCATAAAGCGCTGAAGGCGCGACATCCCAATGCGACTGGGTGTTAGCCCGTCGCAAAAAATCAACCTCCAAGCGCTGAAAGCACGGCGTCCCAATCCATGGGGTGTAGCCCCATGCAGCCCTAATCCAACTGTCCAGCTACTACACAAGTACGCTTGAAACGCTGTACATCCCCATTGGGATTAAAAATCTCTGCAAAGATGATATAAGGACCAATGAGTGCCTTTTCGCCATTTTCAGTACTTCCATCCCACTGAATAGTGCCCTCATCCAGCAACAGTTCATTATTAACCAACTGTCTGATAAACCGCCCTTGAGCATCATAAATCGCAATATTCGCCACATAACCCGTTGCATCAATATTGTAGTTGATGAGCAAAAAGTCTTCAAAACCATCCCCATCAGGAGAGAAAATTTCATAAGGCAATTGCAGCAGACCATCCTCTGTAATTTGATTATCAAGCCTAACCGAATTTTCGTAAGTAGGTGTTCCAAAATTTACAGGTTGTGCTGCAGAATGCCAGTTGTTGGGATCATCCGTAGGCGCATCAAAATCAATACGTTCCAAGGCCACCCCATTCAAGTCATCAATTAAAGGCGATTGATAATCTTCGGAGTAACTAAATTGATCTATAAAAGTAGCTTGCTGATTAGCATCTACGGTATAAAGGATCACCGTTCCCTCATCATTGGGCAAGGTAGGGAGATCAAATTCCACTATTTTATTGAGATCGGGAGTAAGCACAGGATCTTCGGTGCGATAAACCGCCTCTACCTCTTCAGGTTCAGTTGCCAACACTACATAAGTTTGAGGAAAGATAAGATACTCCGCTCCAACCTGATTAGCATCATCCAACAAAAGGGTATCTGTGGCGGTATTCCCTGCCCAAAGATCTACCAAACTTAGTACTTTATTAGAACTGTTGTACAACTCGATATAATCATCTCCACCAGTAACGGGGTTGAATAAGATCTCATTCAGAATCAGATCGCCTGCGGTAATTGCTTCGGGCAAGGCAAATTGTACTTCATTGTTGAGGGCGATACTATTGCCAACACAATCCGTTAGGCCATTGGTCATCGTTAAGGTATAAACCGTTCCAGAAATCAAAGCACTATTGGTAACAATTACAATAGTATTGAAAAATGGCGGTTCTAAATAAGCTTCTAGTACATTCAAACCATTATCCAGCGCATAATTCGCCAAATTCACAGCAGAACTATCCCCCATCGCCTCAGAAAAGTACAAACGGATACTGTCGCCATTGATACTCACATCTGCTGCAAAAGGATAAGCTCGGATAACATCTGGAGATTGTAAATCTGCCTCTGTCTGCAACAAAGAATTGGGCTGCCCAGGAGATCCTCCGATTACAGGATAGCTAGGAGGTTGAGCATTAGAAGCTCGCCAGTTTTCGCTCCCTTCACAAGGGCGATTGGGGTTGATACGCTCTAAAGACCAGCCCCCATCCGATTTATCACCATCACCATACCAAGTATTGGAGTAGCTAACCGCATCAATCACATTCCCATTAGCATCTGTCAAGACCAAATCATCACTTCCCACATCCAAATCAGGAAAGGTGCTAAATTCAAGCACATCACCAAAACTACTATAACTAATACCATCGCCCGACTTATAAATCAGCAGATATTCCCCAGGATTCAAA
>CAZOLU010000354.1:0-4604 GCA_964580485.1 uncultured Saprospiraceae bacterium
TCGCTTTCAGGGCTACTCCATAAAAGCTATATTAAAAAACTTTCAGGACAGAGTATTGAATCATAAAAATTACTTTTTACAATACTCATCTAAACTACAGCCCACTGCATACTTGAGTACCTGTATACCTAAGGCTCGGGCATCCCGATTGGTATAGCCCTTGGCTACATAATAATCTTCAATCACGCGCAAAGCATCATAATAAGCAATTTTGAGGGTACTGTAGGTCTTTTGCTGAAGTGGACTGGCTTTACTCCATGCATAAAGACTACTCCAGATTTTATCGTTCCAAGTTTCTAAATCTCGCATTTCTTGCAAAGGCATTGCCTTGGGAAAGGCATAAAGCTGATTGATTTGTGATAGCTTATTTTCTTTTTGCCCTCCCATATCCTTGGCAATAGTGAGTAAGATTTGCATTTGTGGTAAATCTAAGAAGCTACCACAATCAGAAGCAATCTGAAACTCATCTCGCTCATTTCCAAAATAAGGAGCAAAAGCTTCTGCAGCTATGCGAGGGTGGCGACGAAACAACCAACAAGGAACATCTGGCTCATCCTTTACAGCCTCATGAATCGCTCTAAGATGTAGAATCAATTGCTTTACATCCTCATAGCTATATTTTTGACTAAAATCGAAGCGTGTTTTCAAACGATAGCCTCTAAAAACCTTATCAATAGCGGTATGCATCAATTGGTTGATGGTGCTTTGTTCGTTAGCAATTCGAATATCCCCATTTCGATACATATAGGCTAGGTATACTTTAGCTAAGGGGTGTTTGAATTGCTTGAGTCCTTGTTCTGCAGCAAAAGGATCTTTATCAATCAAATTGAGATAATATTGCAAACTGTAATCTTCTACTGCATTCGTAAATAGTTGTTGCTGACTCAAAATCTTATACTTTCCATAATTCACATCTCCCGCTGTAAAACGCTCTAGTGCAGCTTTGGTATTGGGCCCCCACTGTCCATCTACAGATTTGGTATAATAACCAGCCTGATGCAATCCTTCTTGTAAAGATTTCACAGATGGGCGAACGGGATTGTTGGCAGATTGATTTCCAGAACGTTGTAACTCTAGCTCGGAAAGGGGATGCAACACTTTGTGGCTGACTCGCTTAACAAAAATATCTTGGCGACCACCTAAAGCCTTAATTGCCTCCATTTCTCGCTCTGCATCACTGCGATTGTAAAATGGTCCGGCAGCTATTCTTAGTTTAGTTTCAGACATTTGCAGACAAATGCTGTTGCTCAAACGTTGCCAATTGCCCCAATAGACCTTGTCTTTGATCCCAAGTGTTGCCAACTGAACAATATACACTGCATCTTCTTCTAGAATAGGTACTTTACTCACAAAAGCATCCTTATAGCCCTTAGCTTGCACCTTAGCCAAAACCCGTTTAGCATTCGTATAATTACTGTAGGTTCCCATCATAATCTTGTGCAGACCATTATTTAATGGTATATTGTATAGATAGCCTAGGCTATGAATCTTTGCAAAGTCCTTATACTGCGGATCAGCATAGGTAGCAACCTGTATGAAATAGGCATTGGTATTTTGAGCTTGAGTCTGCAGAAGGCCACCTCCAAACAGCAAGCAGCAAAGCAATAAAAGTTGTCTCATGGGATCAAAAATTGAGTTAAATATTTGTGTTTAGTAGTCTTGAGGTCTTTTAGGCAAAGTTGTGCCATTTTCAAAACTAAGCTATAAATAGGAAAGTTGCAAACAAATCTGATAAAATCCTATGCTTTGGATCTTACAGCGTTCTAAATTTAGGTTTTTAAAGGATATTATGTTGTATTTTGTTGCAATTGCAATGCCAATTGTGTGGTGCCCTTCTCTATGAGGGGCTAGCTACGCATGCGCGTGCGCAAGCAACGCCTTTGCTAATCAAAGGCGTTGCTGCTGCGCGCGTAGGCGCGCAGGCGCGAGCGACGGTCTTGATGACCAAGACCGTCGCTAATAGATAGCCAACAAACATACTAGTATCAAAATTTTGTCATTTTCTCAAAAGAACCACTGATTAAGGGAACATATCAACGTTCTTCTAACATAAAGCAAGTACAGACTATTAAAATAAAACCTTCATGAAACTGATCTCTAAATTTCCTAGACTAATAAAGGGCATCCTGATTTTAATGCTTGCCTTTCCTCTTGCACGTTATCTCATGTACCAACAAAAGGTTAAGGAAACAGCGATCTATTCTAGCGTTTATGAGATCAAAAAAGCAGCACAAGAAGATATCTACCAATTAAAATTAGAATACAAAAACTACCAACAACTTCCTGACTTCATCTTTGAATATACCAAATTACGTGCACTTCATTTGGGGTTTAATCGACTTCAGTGTTTCGACTCTAGAATTACTCAAATGAGTAGTCTTGAAGTTCTAAGTCTTAGTGGAGGTATGCGATCAGCACAGGAATGGGAGGCCTTGGCAGACGCAGGAGTAGCATTGGACTCCGCAGCTATTTACAATCAAATCGCCAGCTTGCCAGAGGAGTTGGGGCAACTCCAAAATCTAAAGTCCTTAGATTTGCGAAACAACCGCCTCTCAGAACTCCCCCAAAGCATTGGGCAATTGGTATATCTTGAGCAACTCTCTATTCAAGGTAATTTTATCGAAGTTCTACCCCAGTCAATCAACCAACTAGCACAACTAAAAACCCTGACATGTTATAGCAATAAGTTGTATCGCTTACCATCACTAGGGCAGCTTCAAGCCTTAGAACAGTTAGAAGTTTACAAAAATCGACTTATAGCCCTTCCTTTGGACATTGGCTCCCTGAAGCAACTAAAAAAACTATCTGCACAACACAACCAGCTACAGTACCTACCTGCAAGCTTGGGAGATTGTGCAGCATTACAAAGTTTGAATGTTAGTGATAATAAGTTGCATGCTATTCCCAAAACATTGTTTCAATCACAGCATTTGGAAACACTAAAAGCTACAGATAATTTACTCGACTCCTTGCCTAGTTATTATTGGAATGCTCCCAATTTATCCAGTTTAGATCTTAGTCGCAATAGAATCCATCAGCTCCAGACAGATAGTAACGCTCAAGCTCCTTTGATCTACCTCAACCTATCTCATAATCAAATTGAGAATTTACCAGAACATTGGCATCTGCAACAATTGGAAATGTTAGTGCTCCAACATAATCAACTGCAACAAATCCCCTCTTGTATTTATCAAATCAAAAGCCTACGCCATCTCGATCTTCGTGCGAATAAGATTACTACTCTCGATCTTGAAAGTCTACTAGCCATGCCCCATCTCAAGGAGTTGTACCTACAAGGCAACCCACTAAAACCAGACCTAATTGAGCAATTGTCGAAACTTGAGGAAGCAGGCATTCAGGTTTATTTATAGAGCTTGATGGATAGCCTTTGGAGATAAGCCCCTCAGTTTTCAAAAAATCATTTAGATTCTCCTATCTTTGCGCTTGACCTTATTTAGTTAGGTTAGCGGTTCCATTATGCTGACTTGGCAGAGCGACGTTCTTGGTCATCAAGAACGTCGCTGACGCGCTCGCGCGCCTATCAAGAACGTTGCTTATCAACGTTCTTGATCTAGCCTACAACCGTATATCATTTCACTAAACCTTAAAAAAAACATATAAAATTTAGAACCATGAATCGTATTTTACTACTAGCCCTCTTCAGCTTTTTATTTTGGAGTTGCCAACCTCAAAGCAACAACAAGCCCTCAAATCCTTCTAGCTCAGCAGCAGACAGCAGCCAAAGTACAAGCAATGAGGTCACTCCCTCGGTCCCTGTCAAACAGAAAAAATGCTTCAAGATTCGAGAAGAAATTTATTATGAAGGGCCAGATAGTTTAGCTCAATATATTGAGTATGAATACGAAGATAGCCTTTTAGTTAAAAGTCAGCGGTTTGCAGCTACAGGATATTTACAATACAACACCCTGTACAGTTATAATGATAAAGGTCAACTCATCCGTGAAACCTTGAAAAAAGAGGGTAAAATCACCAACATTGGCAACTATCAATATGATGAACAAGGTGAGAAAACTGCCTTTCAGTACAAGGATGCAGATGGAAATACCCTCAATTCGGAATCTTACAAAAACAGTTACAACAACAAGGGGCAACTGATTAAGCAAAGTACACTACAAGCTATGGGGATGAACCAAGACAAGTGGACGGATGAATACCATTATGATGAAGAAGGGCGACTCTTACAGATCCTCAATGTTCAGAACAATCGTAAAACTTTACACCAATACAACGAAAATGGACAATTGGTGGAAAAAACCATAGAATACAAGGGCAATCAAGTTTCCAAACAAACATTTACCTACGATACAGATGGCAACTTAAAAGAATTTAGCTCTACGGATAGTCAGGGAAATTTCTCAGAGCGTCGGGTTTTTCTCTACAAGTGTGAATAAAATGAGATGGAGTTGATAAAAAGCAGGTTATGATTTTTGCTTTTAGAAAAAAGTCCTTATCTTTGCCGACCGTCAATACTATCAAATTGACAGAGCATTATTTTTAATATTTATTTCATTAACTTATTATATCATTCAGGTAAGATGTACGCAATCGTAGAAATCAAAGGACAACAATTCAAGGTGAGCGAA
>CAZOLU010000355.1:0-4594 GCA_964580485.1 uncultured Saprospiraceae bacterium
GATCCAGAAGAAAGCAATTTCATGTCTTACTTTTTTGATGCATGTGTAGACTCTTTCACTGCACAACAAAAATCAGCGATGGCGGCAGATATTCTTTCACGTTGGGCGACCTTCAACCCACCAGCTATCACTACTCCACCTTCTCCTGCTGGAATTACAGCTACAAGCCCTGCGAATAACGGAAGTGCCGCACTTAATGGTGATTTAACGATTACTTGGGCTGCTGCTCCAAATGCCACAGGTTATATTTTTGAGCTAGAACGTACCTTTTCTGGTGTACCCATCGGAACCGTTGTAGAAACTATCGTTTATACCAATAGCATTACCATTCCTGAAGCAGATTTAACTTTCCCTCAAGAATATACTTGGAATGTAAGACCATTCAATCAGTACGAAACTTGTAATGGGGTTTCTTCTAATTTTAAATTTAGCACCACAGCTCCTGTAGGTATTACAGCGCATGAAGCTTTTGCTCAAAATGCAAGCTTAACCATTGCTCAAAATCCTATTAGCAGTTTCACTGCCGAGCTGTTTATCCATACGCCAGAAGCGTTAGTTGCAGGACTTTCTATCTACAGTATTGATGGTAAGCAACTTGTAAACCTAGAAGGTCTAGAATTAAATGCAGGGGATAATGCTCAACTCATTGAGGTGGGTAGCCTTCCTAATGGAGTCTACATTATCAACCTACAAACTGAATTAGGCAGTCTTCAACAAAAGATGGTCATTCAACGTTAGAGTTAATGCAAAAGATCATGTTAAAGCATAATGAAAATGACAGCTTTCTTGAGAAAGCTGTCATTTTCATTAAATCCCCCCTCCTCATAATCAGAAGAATGATATAATTTTAATTTTTATGTATCTAAAATATTTGCTTCTACTCACCCTACTCCTGTTTAGCATTGGGCAATATAGTAATGCTCAAAACATGCCTCCTTGTGGCATCACAGATGAGGATCAATATCAAATTCGGGAACAAATGTTTCGGAATCGCAATCAGATTCCAATCGAACAAATCCAACAGCTACAAAAACAGAGATTTACTATTTATATTCCAACGGTCATTCATATGATAGGTGATAGTGTGGGCAACTCGGTAGTAGCTCCACAAGGAGTACTAGGGATGATGTGCCGACTCAATGAAGATTTTGCCGACCAAAACATACAATTCTACATTAAAGATAGCCTTCGTTATCTCTACGACAATATCATTCATGCAGATGCTTACGACTCTGTAGCGATAGATCGTATGATTACCTACAAGGATACTACGGCACTCAATATTTTTATCAATAGTGTTGCTGGAGGCGGTGTAGCAGGATATTATTCCAGAAGAGGCGATTTTGTTTTTATGCTTAATCCTTATGCCACCTATAGTTCTCCGACCATCACACATGAATTGGGACATTTCTTCACTCTCCCCCATACTTTTTTTGGTTGGGAAGGTACAGATGCTCCGAGCTTATACTCCAATACACCAGCCCCCGACTCTGTTGGTACAGATTGGAGAAGAAGAGAAGTAGAGTATGTAGCAAGATCCGGGTCTCTGGCCAATTGCTATGGCGCAGCCGATGGCTTTTGTGATACCGAAGCCGACTATCTCTCTTTCCGACTCAACTGCCCTAGTTCTTATAATGTTTTAGATCCATCGGGTACAGCTATCGCTCCCGATCATCGCTTGTATATGTCTTACTTTGCAGATAATTGTATGGATAGTTTCTCTAATGAGCAAAAAGTAGCCATGATGTCCGATATTATTGATCGCAATTGGACGGGATTCCCTGGCCCAGCATCCGCTGCAATGATCAATGGCAATAACATTCAAGCACTGAATCCTCCAGACGCAGCAGTTGTAAGTGGGAGTCCTTCAGATCTTATTCGTTTGGAATGGGATACGGTTGGGGCCAGTAACGCTACACAATGGATTGTGGAGGTAGAACGACTTTTCAGTGGCATTCCAGTCGAAAAAGTAGTAGAGCAGATTGTTGTAGGACAAAATTACGTGGATATACCACTTGACCTACTAGGCTCAGGGAGATCTTATCGTTGGCGAGTATTGCCATTTAGTACAGGATATTTTTGTGCAAACTATTCCCCTTACTTTAATTTTAGTACTGCCAATATTCTGGGACTTGAGTCCCCATCAGAAAATCTACTAAAACTCCAGCTCTTCCCTAATCCTGTGCGTGGATCTTGGGTTAAAATACAGCTCAAAAGCTGGGAAGCAAGCACTGTGCAGTTGCAAATTTATGCGGCAGATGGACGAAGCGTATATCAGGAGCAATTGGAAATAGATCCAGGTGAAAGCCAATGGCAACTTGATTTACAGCATTTACCTAGCGGTATTTACCAGTTGGTTGTACAAAGTCCTAAAGGACTTTGTAGCCAGCGTTTTCACATTATTCATTAACACAAACTCAGTGGCTATTTCTAAAAAGTAGCCTATTCTAAATAACCAATCCATTACATTATGATGCGTTTTATCTTATTGCTAAGCCTAGGCCTTCTAATGGGAGGCACTCTACTGGCACAAACTCCCCAAAACAACTGTGGCAGCGATGTTTATGCCAATAGAGATATCAAAGCCCGCATGTTGCGTAATCGACAAGAGGCAGATCCCCAAGCCCTAGAAGCTGCGCTCAACAATCGAAATACGCGCTATATCCCCACAGCAATTCATTTGGTAGGAGATATCAACGGCAATGGTTTTGCCGATGCTGCGAAAGCCGTAGAGATGCTTTGCCGCCTCAACAGCGACTTTGCCGATCAAAACATCATGTTTTATTTGGCAGCTCCAGTGAATTACATCTACAACAATACGATTTATGCTGATGCTTATAGTTGGGCCTCTCAGGGTTTGATGTCTAATTTCAAGCTGAGCAATACCATGAATATTTTTGTCAATGCGAATGTGAGTCGTCCTGTGGCGGGGTATTACTCGCCTTCCTATGATCTTATTTTTATGGCGAATGGCTATGCCAATGGAATTTCTACGACAATCACCCATGAGGTAGGACATTTTCTTACCCTTCCACATACTTTCTATGGTTGGGAAGGAGAAGATGCTTTAACTGATTATTTTAATCAAAATGTTCCAAGTTCTATCAATGGAGTTCCAGTGGAATACGTGGCTCGAACAGGGAGCAATTCCAACTGTAGTTTTGCGGCTGATGGATTTTGTGATACGGAGGCCGACTATATTGCGCAGCGCTTCAATGCCTGTTCTATTCAACCCAATGTGAATGATCCTAGCGGCACACCTTTTGTACCAGATGCTAGCCTTTTTATGTCTTATGCATCAGATAATTGTCAAAATCGCTTTTCACAAGAGCAAAAAAACGCCATGCTCCTAGATATTATGGCTAGAGGGTGGAATAGTTTTACAGCTCCAGGCAGTTTAGACAGCGTAGTCGCCACATCGATTAGCAATATTAGCCCATTGACGAATGAATTGGTGGATGCCAGTGCCAGTGCCACGGTACGATTGGAATGGTCTACCACAGGAGCTAGTACTGCAAGCTTATGGTTGATCAAGGTAGAACGAGTATTTAATGGAGTGCCGATTGGTATTGTTTACTCCGAATCGGTAAGTAATCAAAATTATGTAGATGTCCCTAGCTCTATTTTGGGCAATAACAGTCAGTTTCGTTGGTCGGTCAAGCCTATGACTCCAACTTATACCTGTGCAGGTGTTTCCAGTTTCTTTACTTTTGAAACAGGACTGCTTTCTAGTCAGGAAAACAACAATATGACACTCAACAGCATGAGTATTTTCCCTAACCCCAATCGAACAGGGCAAGTAAAAATGAAAGTACAATCTGTCAAAGATCAGGAAGCTCAGCTTAGAATTTATGCTTTTGATGGGCGACTACTCTACGAGCAACAGGCCATTGTGTTGAATGCAGGCACACAGGTTTTGAACTTAGAGTTGGGGCAATTGGGAACTGGACATTATATGTTGTTGTTGAATACCGAAGATGCAGTTCTTCAGGAAAAGCTCATCTTGGTTGATTAAAGATTTTAGCAACTATTGCTTTTCAGCAAAAAATAATGTATACTTGAATATTCTTATTCACATTCACAACCCCCTACCCTATGTTTGGCAGAGTTAAGAAATGGTTTGGTTTAGATGGTGTAAAAATTAAATTGATGCCATTGGAAGTATATCCCCGAAAAGTAGATACTATTAACGGGGAATTAGAAATTGTAGCAAAAGGAGAGCAAACCGTTACCCATGTTCGTATTCAATTGATTGAACGCTATGAAAGAGGGCGAGGTGAAAATAAAAAGATTGATGAATACCTTTTGGGAGAATGGACTCATGAAGAGGATATTCAGGTTAGCCCCGAAGCACCTAAAATCATTTTTTTCAAACTCCCTTTCGAGTTTCAAATGTCTAATGTAGAAAAGCTAGGTAATCGTGGCTTTTTGGGCAGGGGAATCGCTAGTTTTGCTAAAAGTTTGAAAGGAGCCAAATCTATTTACCGTTTAGAAGCTGAAGCAGTGGTGTCTGGGTCAAAGACCAACCCTTATGATAAGGCTAAAATTCAGTTTCAACCTTAGTTAAAGCATAGTTTTAACAGGATATATACAA
>CAZOLU010000356.1:0-2356 GCA_964580485.1 uncultured Saprospiraceae bacterium
GATTTTCAAGGAAAATATACCTTCCTAAAAATATGTTTATCTTTGTGCTTGTGTTTTTTTGCTAAGGTAAAGGTAAGTATAAATACCTAACTAACAAAACCTTACTTATTAAATTAAACGCAAAAACTACGATAATGTTTTCAGAATGAACGATTCTAGCCAATTAATGCTAGATTTGATGGGCATTTGAAGCACTTTGATGATTCTGATCACTCTATTAACTTTTAATATATGATTTACGAACAAGTACAGGAGGCCTTACACTATTTGCAAAACCGAACAGAGCACTATGCTCCTCAGTTTGGAATCATTTTGGGAACGGGGCTAGGTGATTTGGTAGAGGATATGGAAATAGGTTATGAAATTCCATATAGCGAAATTCCACATTTTCCTGTATCTACGGTACAAAGCCATGCAGGTAAGTTATTGTTTGGTACATTAGAAGGCATTCCTATTGTGGCAATGGCTGGGCGTTTCCATTATTATGAAGGTTATTCTACTCAGGAAATTACCCTTCCGATACGTGTGCTTAAATACCTAGGTATCCAACGATTGATCATCTCCAGTGCGGTGGGTAGTGTCAATGCCAGTATTGAGGCGGGGGGTATTGTACTGATTCGAGATCATATCAATATGATTCCAGATAATCCGCTCAGAGGGGCAAATGACAAACGCCTAGGGCTTCGCTTTCCAGATATGAAGGATGCTTATGATCGAAATCTGAATACAAAAGTGATTGAAATGGCGCAGGCTAGAGGCATTCGGACCACTACTGGGGTTTATCTAGCATTAACGGGGCCCAACCTAGAAACTCCTGCCGAGTACCGTATGGCCAATACCTTGGGGGCTGATGTTATTGGAATGTCTACGGTGCCCGAAGTTATTGTAGCTAAACACATGGAGTTGCCAGTTTTGGTGACTTCTGTTGTATCCAACAAATGCTTTCCTATTGAAGCTATTCAGGAAACAACTGTTGAAGAAGTACTAGAGGTGGTTGCCCAAACAACTCCACAGCTTATTCTTTTAGTAAAGGATGTGCTCAAGGAGCTTTATGAATACTAGCTTGATGTATGTTATTATAAAAACAGTCCTTTCTTTTAATTCAACATCAAGTACTTTGTAAAAAACAAGATATTATGAATTCTATGCTCAATAAATTGGCAGCCATCAAAGATAAATTTGAGTACCTCCAAGAACAACTATCCGATCCTTCGATATCTTCTGATATGAACAAGTTTATGAAGGTCAATAAAGAATATAAGGGATTGGAACCCTTAGTCAAAGCTCATGACGAATACAAGGAGTTGCTCGAAGGTATTGCCGAAGCCAAAGAGATTATTGCCAACACTCAAGACCCTGAATTCAAGGAAATGGCCAAAATGGAATTGGACGAATTGCTAGAACAGCAAGGCCCAATGGAAGAGGAAATCAAGGTGTTGCTGATTCCTAAAGACCCAGAAGACGAAAAAAACGTAACTATTGAAATTCGTTCTGGTGCAGGAGGTGATGAGGCGGCTATTTTTGCAGGTGATCTGCTACGTATGTATGAACGATATATCGACCGCATGGGCTGGAAACGAGAAGTCATCTCCGAAACGCCTAGTGCAGCAGGAGGATACTCCAAAATTTTTATGGAAGTTTCTGGCGATAACGTGTATGGAATGCTCAAATATGAGTCGGGAACACATCGGGTACAGCGTGTACCAAAAACCGAATCGCAAGGGCGGGTACACACCTCTGCCGCAACGGTAGCGGTGATGCCTATCTTTGAAACTGAAGATGTGGAAATCAACACCGCCGATTTGGAATGGGATACCTTCCGAGCTAGTGGTGCAGGGGGGCAGCACGTCAATAAAACAGAGTCGGCAGTTCGGGTAACACACAAACCATCTGGAGTAGTGATAGAGTGCCAAGAAGGTCGCTCGCAACACCGAAATCGGGAAATCGCACTACAAAAGCTATATGCTCGCTTGTATGAAATTCAGCAAGAGCAGCAACAAACTGCCATTTCCGACTTACGCAAAAGTTTAGTAGTGTCTTCAGACCGCTCTGCTAAAATTCGCACCTACAACTATCCTCAAAATCGAGTAACCGATCACCGTATCAACTTTACTCGATATAATCTTACAGATGTGATGGATGGGCAGGTTGATGAATTTATAGAGGCAATTCAAACCACCTACAACGCAGAAAAATTAAAAGCACAAGAAGAAGTTTAATCCTTTTCATGTGCCATGTATTCATGATACATGTGCCATGATAGATGTAACATGAATACTATGCAATACTTATTTACCTTTCTCAAAGGGCTTGCTATGGGGGCGGCCGATATTGTTCCTGGCGTTTCGGGTGGAAC
>CAZOLU010000356.1:2366-4580 GCA_964580485.1 uncultured Saprospiraceae bacterium
CGAAGTCATTCCGGGTGTTTCAGGGGGTACAATTGCTTTTATTACAGGCATTTATGAGCGTTTGCTCCATGCTATCAAATCGGTCAATCTCAAAGCACTGCAAATTTTAATTGGGCAGGCAACGTTAAATCAAGAAGATCTTTTATATACAAAGGAGGCTTCAAAAAACCAAACCCTCCCTCAAAAGGGGCTGCTTGCCTTTTGGAAGTATATCGATGGCAGCTTTTTAGTAGCACTCTTTGCAGGAATTTTGGTCAGTGTATTCACCTTAGCTTCGGCATTGAGTTGGGCCTTAGATACTTACCCTCAACTACTCTGGTCTTTCTTTATGGGCTTGATTATTGCTTCGGCCTTGTATATTGGTAGGGAACTTAAACTCAATGATCTAAAAGTCATTCTTGCCTTGGTCATTGGAGTAGCGATCGCCTATACCATTACCTTGCTCTCTCCTACCGAAGCTCCCAAAAGTTACCTTATGGCTTTTGTAGCAGGAGCTATTGCTATTTGCGCCATGATTTTACCTGGTATCTCAGGTTCTTTTATCCTCCTATTAATGGGGATGTATGCTCATGTGGTAGGTGCTATTCATGATCGAGATCTTTTATTCCTACTCATCTTTGCGGGGGGCTGTGGCATCGGACTACTTAGCTTTGCTCAATTGCTCAGTTGGTTGTTCAAAAACTATCGGGCACTAGCCTTGGCAGTACTTACAGGCTTTATGATTGGTTCTCTGCCCAAGGTTTGGCCTTGGCAAAATGTGACCAAAACTCGAATCAATAGTGACGGGGAGTCGGTTCCTTTTTTGTATGAAAACGTAATGCCCGACTACTATGATGGTGAGGCGATGCTCATTCCTTCAGTGCTCTTACTGGTATTGGGTTTTGTTACCGTTTTGGCTTTAGAATGGTTGGGAGGAGCTAAAAAAGAGAAAAATTGAATCTTGGGAAAGGGATTATATTCAAAAATGAAGCAATTCCTCTAGTTCTTCTTCGTAATCAAACTGTAGGTCTTCATGCAGTTTTTGTATGGCTTTTTGAATCATCTCTACCTGTTTTTTGTAGATATTCATAAATAACGGGTAGCTTTTTATACTAGGCTGCATTTCCTTCATCAACCGACAAAAATGCAGTAAGATTTCAACTTCAGTAGGTTTCTTTTTAGAAAATCGGATATACTGCTTGAGTCGCCTTAGCAGCTTACGCAAAGCCTTCTTTTTAGAATAAAACGGCTTGCCACTGAATGCTTCAAAGGTTTCGGTAGTTTCTGCTTGTACCGACCGAATAAAAGCCTCTTCATCTCCCGCTTCGAAGAGCAGATATGTTAGTAACTCTTTATTCTCTTTTTTAAATTTCGCCATTTTCAGACATAGCTCTAGCAACTCTTGGTGGGTATAAATATTCAACTCTTTTTTCAATTCACGAATGGATGCAGCTTTCATCTATTTTCTATTTGGCTATAATTTTTAATTCAACACGTCGATTTTTTGCTCTACCAGCATCACTGCTGTTGTCGGCTACAGGTTCGGTCTCCCCCTTTCCTATTTTCACTACGATACGTTCAGGATTTAAGCCTTTTTCCTTTAGATATTGAATAGTAGCAGTGATTCTTCTTTCGGATAGATCCTGATTGTAGGATAGAGTTCCTTTGGCATCGGTATGCCCTTTGAGTTCTAATTTCCAATCTTCTTGCTGGATTAAAGCTTGATACGCTTGGTCTAACTTGGCTTGAGCTGCTGCACTTAAATCATCTTTATTGTAATCAAAATAGATAATTGGCAGGCTAGGTATCGTCACTTTTAGAGGTTCTTCTGTAAAGATTGGAGGCGTCGGCTTATTTTTCAATTCTAAACAAACGGCCTCTAAGTCACGCTCTTCATAATGTGTTAGATCCTCTAAATTGACTATGATAGTATCCGACTTGAGGTATTTAGACTCATTCACTTCGATAACAACTTGGTATTGCCCGCCTGCGGGCAGTGCCAATTGATAAGCGCCAGTATTGGGGTGGCTGTTAGCGTAGGCCACTTCTTTTCCTTGCTGATAAACCCGAATTAGAGTTCCTACTCCTTTTTGATCATTACATACTGTTACTTTTCCTCTCAAAATGGCGGTAGGCTGGGGTTTTAAAGATTCTGGTAGTTTTAGGCGGTAAATATCTAAGCCCCCAATGGAGTTTTCATTAGACACAAAATAAGCATACTCCCCAGACGCAGGA
>CAZOLU010000357.1:0-4569 GCA_964580485.1 uncultured Saprospiraceae bacterium
TAGGGCAGCAGGGTGCATGTTGAGGCCGTAGCCAAATTGGTCGAACAACTCCTGTACATTGACCACGACGGGGTTGAAGCCTGTAGAAGCCCGATATGCGGCATATTCGAGTACGGGATCATTCCCCTGTGAGTTGCGGCGCAAAGAGCGATGGGTTACGATGATGTAATTGGCATTATAATTACTATAATCGATAAAGTTGACGGCTTCGATACGCCCAATAGGGCGGTAGCTCAGTGGTGCGCCAAAGTTGACCAAGACCAATTCTCGTGCTGTGCTAGAGGGGGGGAGGTTGGTAATGACTCTGTTGTTGCTTGCATTCCAGAAGCATTGGATGCGAAGTTTGTTGCTAAGGTCGTAGAGGTAAATTTGGTTTTGTGAGGCGCCAATGCTGTTGATGTTGCTAATTTCTAGGTATTGGTCGTTGCCTGAGGTATTGGCAGGCATGCTAAACTTGAAGGCGGCTGCGCCGCCAAAATTGAAGGCTCTTGGATATTCGATAGCTACATAGCTAATGGAATGGCGATCTGAGCCGCTCGCCAGCCCCTGTACTCTAAGGGCACTGTTGGCTTGTAAAACACTGTTGGGAATCCCAAAACTGTGCGTGCCTACACTGTCGCCATTAAAATTGCTATTAAAAACAATGTTGTTGTTGACACTCACTTGTAGGTTGTGTGGGCTTTGCCCCACAGAATAGCAACGCACATAGCCCGTAGCAGAAGGCCCTGCACTGTAAAGATGGGCTACTGGAACATTCACCACACTATTGGTGGATGCATTGCCGCCCCAGCCTTCCCCAAATTCAAAAGAAGACTTGGTGAGTTGTTCAGTTGCAATCTGATAGGATTTTCCAGCTCTCCAACCCGTAGTAATAGGGGTAGTTGAGCGATGCATAAAGTAAGTTTCTGCATTATTATTAAAGCCTGCTAGGTTGGCACTAGAGCTAATAAATTGATCTGTTGCCCCACTGCTGTTCCAGGTAAGGAAGTAGGCTGCGGTATCTGTGATTACACTATATTCTGGGTTGAAGTGATGATTCGGATTATTGTACAAATTTACATCCATCGCTCCTCGATGCTTCATCCCATAAAACTCGATATAGTCAATGCTTCCCCCATTGAGTTCCACATGCACGGGCACTTTTTGTCCCATGCTGTAGAGTTCCACCTGTGCAGGGTTGATGCTTGCAGGGTTGATGCCTGCATTAATTAGCGTTTGGGCACTGATGCGATAGAATCCATCTTCTACCACTTGCATTTTGTAATAGTCTTGGTTGTAGTTGATCCATTCGTTACCGAACAAACCATTATGCATTTGAGCCAGTACTATGCTGCTGAGGCTACATAAAATTAAGCTGAATAGGATTCTCATAAAAATAATATAGTTAGTAGTTTAAACTCAAGTATAAATATGCTGATGTTGTATAGTGTTAAATGCCCTAACCTACCATCCAGTAGGTTTAGGATAGTAGGTAATAAGCATCTAGTGACATAGTATAAATATATTGAAAATCAACTTTTTGTGTCTCTAGAATCTAATCAAAAAGCGTTTTCAATGATTTTGTTTTGCTTTGTTTTATTCCACTAATATTAGTGCCGTATTTTTTTTCAACTTCTATTTTAAACTGTTCAAGTTGATCTTCGTGGTTTTTTAAAAACCATTTTATATGGTTGTTTAAATATTCTAATCTAATGCCTTCATCATTCAAGTCATTCGGTACTCTTGACATTCTAGGGTCGATACTATCAAAGCCATCAAAAGGTTGTTTTAACCTGTTTATGGTCATATCAACATAAGTTTCATTCAACTCGATTCCAATACATTTGCGATTTAATTGCTGACAAACCCTCAATGTTGTCCCACTACCAGAGAAGGGATCAAGGACTAAATCCCCTGGATTAGAGGAGGCCAAAACCATTCTTTCTATCAACCCTTCTGGTTTTTGGGTAGGGTGGTTTTGTCTATTTTTTTGACAGTAATGGATATGTGAAAACTGCCAGACATCTCCAGGATTTGCTCCCCTCATATTGTTTCTAGAACGGTAGTACTTTTGAGGAACTCGAATGTCGTCTAAATTGAAGGTATATTTTTTACCCTTCGAAAACATTAGGATATCATCATGCCTTGGCGAAAATCCTTTTTTCTTGCCTATACCTTGTGTATAATGCCAACAAATCCAGTTGATAAAGTTTAAATTATTGTCTTTTTCAAGTACTTGATATAAATAGGAAATAAATCGAAAACCCATGAACACATAAATAGTTCCCTGTGGTTTTAAAACTCTTTGAGCTTGCTTGATCCATGCTTGGGTAAATTCAATATAGGCATCAAAAGATTGCATATCAGATCTGTTGCCATAATCTTTACGTAGATTGTAAGGAGGATCTGCAATAATCAAATCAATGGACGCACTATCCATAGATGCTAAATAGTTGAGTGCGTCAGCTTGAACAATCTGTATGTCTCCTATGATTTTATCCATTGATATTTTTTTGCAAGTACCAACCACTGTTCCAAATTCCTCTTGGAGGAGGCTAAATACTTTTGATCCAGTAGTTTAATAAACTCCCATGCACTTCTCTTTTCTATTGAAATATAGTGAATGTCCTTAATCTGAATTTGTCCTGTACCTAATGCAGGGTTGTAACTGATGTCATTAGCTGATAAGTATTTTATATCATAAGCATTTTGCTGAACTACCTCCATAATCCCATCCATCAAACCTGTTTGTGTATTCTTTCTAGAATAAACTTTATGTTTTAGGGATAAAATGACAAATAGATAATCAGGGTTCTCAACATAGGCAGATCGAATTCTTGCAAAAGAAGTGATGTTGGGGGATTTACCAGAATTTTTGAAGTCTTCAGTAGTGGTCTTTACATCCACCTCTGCTGTAACAACAGAACTGCGCCCAATTTTTCTTTTAAACTGTAGTAATACATCCGCTCTATGTAGTCTTTCTAGTGATTCAACGTTAATTAAATCCCAATGATTATCACCTTGATCCCTAACTGCTGTAAATAATTCTTGAACCCATGCTTCTACAAAAGGGCCAGCAATTTTATTTATATTTTCCATGGGAAGCCCACGCTTTAGGTTGGTGTTGATGATTATTTTATTTTCTCCTTGCTGAACAGCGGCTTCAATAATTGCTTCAATTGAAGCAATAGCGTATGCAGATAGCTGCTCGTAGTCCTTACTTTCTATGGGTTTCTTGAGATCCAAGCTATCGTATGTCATTAGTTTTAAGTTTAGTCTACGCTACAAATCAATGAATAGTTAGATAACTAAGATATTAACTCTCGTTAAGGATCGCTTGTTTAATATAATCGTAGTTAATATCCAGACGAATCGAAACAATATGAGATGGAAGTACCCCAGAATTGCCCCCTAAATTCGTCAGAGCATAATCAATTCTAAACTTATAAATTCTAAAGCCCACCCCAAAGTTAGGCTGTATCGACCATTGATTTTCATTATCTATATTGGTAAATTGTTGGATATTATTGATCCCAGAACGCAGAAAAACGATTTGGTTGTAATCCAATTCAATACCCAAAGCAGGATCTATACTAATGGGGTCAGCACTAATTAAAGTATTGCGTTGCCCATCTGTGGTAGCAATCAAATCCAATTCGGCCAACACTCCAATATTTTGAGCTTTTTTCCCCTCTGCTTCTTTCTTAATCGTAAAATTTTGATGGTAAGCCCCTCCGAGAATAATTTGAGGGCGCGTGATTTCAAAAGAGCGGATAGGCACTTCATTACCCGTAAGGTTGAGCACCTGTCGTTCGTCCTCCGAAAAATTAAATCGCCAAGCATTAAAAGTAGTGGTAATATCTTTCAGTAAAACACCCACTTGAAAACGATCATTGATCTCATACTGAGCTCCAATATCCACCCCAAAACCCCAGGAGCTAGCAAAAGGACCTACCTTCCGATACACCACCTTAGGCGTTACTCCAATAGAAAGCCCCAAAGAATCAAACTTTTGTGCATAATTGAACAGAAAAGCATAATCTGCTGCTGAAAACTCAGTTACATTGTTATAATTGACACTACCATCATCTTCATAAAGCGATAAAGTGTTGGGAATGCCATCCACCCCAAAGCGAATAAAAGAAAAACCCAGATAGCGAGGTTGATCCTTAAGGGGCATCCCAAAGCCTACATAATCATATTTGCCAATACCCCCAAACCATTCGGCGTGCATCGCCCCTATTTGAAGGTCGGTATCAATGCCACTTAGGCCAGCAGGATTCCAGAAACTACTTGTCGCATCATTAGTATGTGCAACCATCGCACCTCCCATTCCCTGAGCACGTGCACCCAAGCCAATCGATAAAAATTCATTGCTATACTTTTGTGCCTGCAAATAGGTGGTAGATAAAAAAGCCAAAAGCCAGATCCATATTGATTTATGCATGAAAATAACCATCCGTTTAAGTTTCTTAAATAACACCCTTAATCCTTGAGGATCAGAATGCCCTAAAAATTGATCTAGGTAGATAAACAAGTAATGGGGCATAATTAGTTTTTACTAGAATCACTGAGATTTTTGATGAAGTA
>CAZOLU010000358.1:0-4568 GCA_964580485.1 uncultured Saprospiraceae bacterium
AAGTATCAAAAACCGAGTACATTCCATTTCTGGAGTCTTGACCATAGAAAGTAAATCTGGGCATGGTACAACGATTATGGTAGAGGTTCCCCTTTAAAACCTTTTTTCCATGAGCCTTAGTCCCTGTATTTTTTGTAGAAAATTCCCTAATTTTTAATTTAATAACCTTGGCTTAGAACCTAAAATTTACCTTATGAAAGCGATTAAATTGTTTTTAGTAGATGACCACAAACTTATTCGAGATGGGATTAAAGCACATTTTGAAGATGATGAACGCTTTGAAATCGTAGGGGAGGCTAGTAATGGTCAAGAAGCACTTCAACAACTAGAAACACTTGAAACTGATGTAATCTTGATGGATATCAACATGGACATCATGGATGGGATTGAATGCACTACCCAACTCACACAATTGTATCCGGAGGTTAAAGTGTTGGCACTTACGATGCTTGCCGAAAATCAGCATATTAAAGAGATGTTGAAAGCAGGAGCACTTGGATATATCCTAAAAAATGCGACAGAAGAAGAAATCAAAATGGGGGTACATACAGTATATAAAGGCAATTCCTTTTATAGCCCAGAGGTCACCCAAGCCGTCATGAATAGTTTAAGTAATACCACTCAACCCAAAAAGAAAAAATCACGTTTCGAGCCGCAAATCCCGCTGACCGACCGAGAAAAAGAGGTGCTATTGCTCATCATAAAGGAATACTCTAATCAAGAAATTGCAGATGAGCTTTACATTAGTAAAAGAACCGTAGATGCCCACAAACGCAATCTACTGGAAAAAACAGGAGCTAAAAATGTGGCAGGACTTGTGATGTATGCACTTAATAACCAAATTTACAGTGATGAAGAACTTTAAACCCAAAGTATAAGTGCCTAGCCACTACATTCTCCATATCTAAAAATAGCAGCACATTTTACCTATACTCCCAAGCAACAATCTTAAAACATATCAAGCCCCTACGAACTCCAAGTCTATGAGGAAACAAGCTTGTGCTATTAGCAACCCTCAGTATTCAATAGCTCTAAGCCAGCCCCTCCCCTTCTACTTCTAAAATAAAAGTCGCTAATCACATCATGTAAACTCAGCAATAGTGGTGCATGGGTTCAGACCCACCCCACAAACTGGGATGTCGCACCTCTAGCACTAATCCCTTGGGGCTAGTCTCGGTGATGCAATAGATCATTCTCGCTAAAAGTACCATCAATACTAAGTTATTTATCTTCAATTCAGATTATTCCCGATTTGGTACGGCCAATCGATCAAACTCCTTTCTGTTTAAACAAAGTACCTTGTAAATTTTATTTGTTTAACTTTTAGATTATTTAATCATTAATATCTAACAGGCATAAGAAAATATCTATCAAGCCCCCCAAAAGAACAAAAGCAAAATATTATTTCACAAAAACACCAAAATCAAAATATTAAAGAAGTTAAATTAAATATTACTTTTCTTAACACTTCAACAAAAAGAACAAACTTTCAAAAAAAAATGAAAGTTGTATTATCTAGACTCAATCAAAATAATAAATAAATAATTGACTAACAATACTTTAAGTATAAAATATAAATTTAATGTAAAATAAATAAACTGATGTGCCTACATTTTATTTTAACAAAAGTTTGGTTTTTGTTTAAGTATTCCCTATATTTGAATTGTCAGAAGTTAAACAAACGATTTTTATTCAACAACCAAAACATCATATACTATGTCAACAGCAGAATTCAGCGGACAAATCAACGAAATGGCCGGCTTGTTGCAGGCTTTCGCATACAAGTTGACAAAAAACACGGAAGATTCGAAAGATCTTTATCAGGAGACTGCATTCCGTGCCTTGACCAATAAAGATAAGTTTCGTCCAGGAACTAACTTAAAGGCCTGGTTATTTACAATTATGCGCAATATTTTCATCAATAATTACCGTAAGAAGGTAAAAGCCAATACTATTTTCGATGCCACTGACAACAACTATTATCTAAACAGTGGAGGACAGACGGTAAACAACGGTGCAGAGTCTTCTATTTTGATGCAGGAATTGCAAAAAATGATAGAATCTTTAGATGATAGCATTCGGGTACCATTTGTAATGCATTATTATGGCTACAAATACCAAGAGATTGCAGATCAATTGGATCTTCCTTTGGGTACTGTAAAAAGTCGCATCTTTTTTGCTCGCAAAGAACTCAAGAGCTTGGTAAAAGAGCGTTATGGAGAGTCTTTAGGCTACAAAAAATAGATAGAAGCAAAATTTCAATACCAAACGCAAAGCGTCAGTAGTTTTTTTCTACTGACGCTATTTTTTTGCTGCCCCCCTAGCCTTCTTTTTTGTAAAAAGAAGGCCGAGCCCTGCGGGAAAGGATTCAAAAATTTCAAGCTGCAGGATGCTTTGCTCCTCGTTGCTAAAGAAAGGACTGAGCGAAGCGAAAGGATCCTAGCAGCGCGATTTAAACAAGAAGTTACTTTTTCTTGCCACAGTTTTTACAGCATTTTTTGTAAAACTTGTTGGAAGTGTAGAGGCTTACAATTGGAATATCTACGGCAATAAAAGCCCCCATTCGCCAACCATTCGTAACAGTTTCCAGCCCAGCATTATCCGTCACGGTTCGCAGATTAGGTCCAAGCTGTGCTCCAATACCAATAGATAAAGGATATTTGGGCACCCCATAAACGAGATATCCCCCTGGCGCAAAGACATTTTCAATTTTCAAATCGGGTAGTTCACTAGCATTATCGTCTTGAAAACGGAAAGCCGTAAGTGCTCCGATATCAAGAGCTGAGGCTAGGATACTCAGTGATCCAGCCTTTCGAAAGCCCCAGTTGAAGCTTATACCAATTGGAGTGGTCAAGGCATAGTAGCTACTGGTTCCAAATCCATTCAAGGTTTCTTGCCCCCCCGATAATCCCACATAAGCATTGACCGCCACACTAAATTTGGAGTATTTTTTAATAGCCGAGCCCCCAGGAGGTAGTGCAAAAGCAGCAATAGCGTTGGATACGTCTTTAGAAGATTTGGCATTCACTGCCGTTGCAATAAAGGTTCCATACTTCATCAAGGTTTGGCGTTGACAACTAAACTCATCTTCAGGCAAGAGTTTTTCGATGATAAATAAGGTGTTGATCAAAGCAGAGGTGTAATGCTTTTGGCGAATGTTTAAGCCCAACTCATTAATATCATTAACAATGCTGATATAGAGATGTGCAATACTATCCTGTTTAGAGCTAGACCCCACCAAATCTTTCTTCAATTGATAACCAAAGGTGAGCATTCCTGCTACATTCTGTGTAAAATCAAAATAGTCCTTATATTCCAGTTCGGCTTCACCAGGGTCTAGTCCTGCTGCTTTAGCACGGCGGCGTTCGTTTTTGCGAGCACGGATATCCTTGGAGATACGTGCTACGGTATTTGCCCGATCTAAAAAACGTTTGAGGTCATTGACTAGAGGGCGTAGTTGTTTATTTCCCTCATTGAGCTTGAGCAAATAAGATCCAAGTGTAGTATCCCCTATCATGAGGTCTTTACCCTGTTGATACAAAAAGCCTAGATAAAAATCGGCGAGAACAGTATCTCGTAAAAGATCAACCACTTGGCGAGGCTCTACCCAGTAGCCATTGCGATCTTTTTGCTCTAAAGAGCGAGAGAATAAACCTAAGAGCTTCAGATTTCCCTGCAGAGTCGCTACTATTTCACTCTCCTCCCCTTCTTCTGTGGCAGGCAAGGTGTGCAAATAAGCATCTTCGGCCAAATACTTGACGACTTCGGCGGGAGCGGTCTGATCTCGGAGCATTTCCACGGTTTTAAAATAATCGCTCATCATATATTTGATTTTGTCGTCTTTAATTCGAGAAGAATTTTGCACATAATCATCTAAATGATAGACCAACTCATCGAGATCACTCAGAAAGCTACCTCTCAGCACTTCCCAAAAAGCATTGAATTGATAAATATCTTTTCCAATTTCTAATAAAACACTAGAAGTAGCAGGAAAAAGGTATTGCAACTCTTCGGACTCCTCTACTTTCTTTTGAAAATCCTGAAAAAAGGCAATGGTTAGCTCCTGTTTGGTTCGGGTGACTAAAAAGTCGGTGAGTCCCATCAAGAAACTAGAGCTTGGTAGCCCTAAGCCGCTTGCGGCAGCTCCTAGCCCACCTAGTGCACGCTGCCCTGTAGCTCCTGCATAAACTTCATCCCCTCCTAGATCAAAGCTGAGATATGGGTAAATAAAGGGGTTGTCTTGATAGGCATTTACAATATCATCATAACTTAGATCTTCTTTTTCCTCCGATAAATTCCGAGCTAAAATGGTATAGAGCAGTTCGGTTTTCTCTGCGGGGTCAATCGTTCCCATATCTGGGTCAAACATGGCTCTTAGTTCCGTAGCATCGTGAATCGCCTGTGCATTAAGCTGCTGTGCAACAGTCATGCTAAGGCCTAATAATAATGTAAATAGCCAGTTTCTTTGTTTAAGCATAGTTTTAATAGGTTGTTATTTTAGAGCATGTTTAATTTTCTATCTACTTGTTAAATTCCAGTCTTTTGCCCTGATATGGCGGCTTTTTTCG
>CAZOLU010000359.1:0-4562 GCA_964580485.1 uncultured Saprospiraceae bacterium
TCTCATTGATTACTCTGGCTTTAATCTTAGGATTGCTAAATGGGCAAAAAAACACGGGATTCGAGTCTTTTACTATATCTCTCCACAGGTTTGGGCGACGAGAGCACATCGCGTCAAAAAAATCAAGCAATATGTTGACCAACTATACTCTATACTCCCTTTTGAGCAGGATTTTTATCAGCAATACAACTACCCTATAAATTATGTAGGGCATCCACTCTTAGACGTAGTAGATGAGCACAAGCCCAATCCCAATTTTATACAAAACAATAAATTAGATCAGGATAAAAAGATCATTGCACTACTTCCTGGTAGCCGAAAACAAGAAGTACAAGCCATTTTAAAGCAAATGCTTCAAGTTGTCCCTCATTTTCCACAATATCAATTTGTTATTGGGGCAGCACCAACCCTATCCAATTCATTCTATCAGCAGTTGATGAAAGGGCATTCCGTCAAACTGGTACAACAGCAAACGTATGATTTACTGGCACATAGCCATGCTGCTTTAGTCACCTCAGGAACAGCAACATTAGAAACCGCACTATTTAAAGTACCTCAAGTCGTATGTTATAAGACCAGCCCAATTTTTTATTGGATTGTCAAACAAATCATCAAAATACCGTATATATCTTTGGTAAATATTGTGATGAAAAAGGAGTTGGTGCGAGAGTTGATTCAAGGAGAGCTGAATACCCTCCAATTAAAACCGGCATTGAGTCATATCTTAGAAGAAGAGCATCGAGATGCCTTACAGCAGGGGTATTCGGAACTCCGAGTTTTGCTAGGACAACGAGGTGCGGCACTGCGTGCTGCACAACAAATGTATCAACGCCTTGAACAAGCAAAAAGCACTAACGATTAAAGGTAAGCTTGCTTCTTTGGTCGCGCAAAGCCTGCAGATGTTGTTCCAGTTCAATTTCATCCTGAAAATAGACCTTTCGAGCTTTACTCCCTTCGTTGGGGCCTACAATATTCGTGTATTCCAACTGGTCCATGATCCTTCCTGCACGATTGTAGCCTAGTTTCAATCGGCGTTGTAGCATAGAAGTAGATCCAGATTGATTGATGACCACAAGCCGAGCAGCGTCTTCAAAATACTCATCCAAATCCATCAATACTTTATTCATCTGAGATTCTTCATCCTCGCTATCTTCTCCATAAGAAGGCAAAAGGAAGGGCTCAGGGTATCCAGGCTGATCGGCAATATGGTTAATGATACGTTCTACTTCTGGAGTATCGATGAAAGCACATTGTAATCTCACAAGTGTTGACCCTGAAGACAGCAACATATCCCCCCGACCGATGAGTTGTTCTGCACCACCTGCATCTAATATCGTTCTAGAGTCAATTTTTGATGCTACTTTGAATGCCATTCGTGCAGGGAAGTTAGCTTTAATTACCCCAGTAATAATATTAACAGAAGGACGCTGCGTAGCAATAATGAGGTGAATCCCTACAGCACGGGCCAACTGTGCCAGACGACCGATAGGTAGTTCAACCTCCTTACCTGCGGTCATGATTAAGTCTGCGAACTCATCAATAATCAGAACAATAAATGGCAAAAAACGATGCCCTTTTTCTGGATTCAAGCGTCGTTGAACAAACTTGTTGTTGTATTCCCGAATATTACGAACCCCCGCTTTTTTCAAGAGGTTGTAACGCTCATCCATCTCTACGGTTAGAGAATAGAGTGTTTGAATGACCTCACTCGTTTCTGTAACAATAGCCTCCTCTGCAGAAGGTAGATGCCCCAGATAGTGAGATGCAATAGCATTGTAGGGTGAAAGCTCAACCTTTTTAGGATCAATCAAAATAAGTTTGAGCTGCGAAGGGTGCTTTTTATACAATAAACTAGCAATAATCGCATTAATTCCAACAGACTTACCCTGTCCAGTAGCCCCTGCAATCAACAAGTGAGGCATTTTTGCCAAATCAGCAACAAATACTTCATTGGAAATCGACTTACCCAAAGCAATAGGTAGATCCATTTTGGCATTTCTAAACTTGGGAGAAGCTAATACTTCCCTTAGAGAAACCACCTGTTTGTTGCGGTTAGGCACTTCGATACCAATAGTTCCTTTGCCTGGGATTGGCGCAATAATTCGGATACCAAGTGCTGCTAAACTCAAAGCAATATCATCCTCTAAATTCTTGATTTTGGAGATACGAACACCAGGTGCAGGCACGATTTCATAAAGGGTTACGGTTGGACCGATAGTAGCCTTAATTTGAACAATTTCGATTTTATAGTTGAGCAGCGTTTCAATAATCTGATCCTTATTCGCTTCTAACTCAGCCCGATCAATCACTGGTTTTTTATCGTCATAACTTTCTAGTAAATCCAATACGGGATTTTCAAAACGGGGTAGTTCTAGAGTAGGGTCATAAGGTTCGATATGGTCTGCATTGCCCTCCAAAATACGTAGATCAGGATTTATAGGCTCTTTTTGATTAGAAATCTCAATGGAAAGTGCCTCATCCTTGTCTTTATTTTTTTCAGCTTCTTCGAGCATTTTTTCCTGATCTTCCTTCAAATCAAGCTGCAACTGGTTTTTGGTTAGCTTGTTTAAGCGTTTTTCCAACTCCTCTTTGGATAAATGCTCATTACTCAAAGTAATAGATCCCGATACTTCTGAAAGGTCTTCGGTTTCTTGCCCTTCCTCTTCTCCTTCTTTTGGATTAGATTGATGCTTAGGACGCAATGTATTGACTACTTTGTTGGTATTCTTTGCCTTTAAAGTACCCTCCGTAGCTACGGTGCTACTACCATCCTCTGTAAATTCTGTTGTAGCATTTTCATGACTCACTACCCCTAAATCGCCTGTATCAGTTTTTCCTTTAGTAAATGGAGATCGTCCTTTCAATAATTGACTAATCCAATTATTGGCGGCTTGCAATAATTTTCGAGGTTTTAGACTTGCGAGAATTTTCTCCGTCGTCCATTCATTAAAATTAGGGTTCTGACTCCATACTAAAGCAGTTAGTAGTGCAAACAGCAGAATAACAAGCACTCCTGCAGTTCCTACCAAAGTAGTAAGATAGCTGATGATACTCTTTCCGAATGCACCTCCCCAATGAAATGCACTATTCTGAAAGATAAAAGCTAATAAAATACTAGACCAAATAACAAAGCCAATTCCTTTCTGAAAGCTCAATAACAACTGGGCTTTAGGTGTACCCATTACTAGGGTATATCCTGTACGGTACAAGAGCCAAACAACCATATAGGAAGAAACCCCAACCCCCAATTCAAAAAATGTTCTAGACAATACAGCCCCTAAACGTCCTAGCCAATTTTGCACTTGCTGTCCATTGGCAACCAACAAATGCCAATAGGCTTTATCTTGGTCTTCAGCCCAGGTAAATAGATATGAGGTAAAGGCAATTAAAAGGTAAAAACTAAGAAATAGGCATAGCAAGCCCATCAATTTGGGGAAGCGGTCATCTTGCACCGCAAATTTAAAAGATAGTTGCCCGCCTTTCTTGGATTTTTTCCTACGCTTTTTTGCCATGTTTTACCCGTATACTTATTGTTTTTGCCAAGAATAATAGATTCAGAAGCGACAAAGATATTTTAAATTCTATACTTTTCGCAGCTCTACTTACAAAAATAAGGAATTTTTACGGTTTTATCAGCTATTTGCGACAATATGTCGTCATTTTTTTGATTACAAAAATCAATTTAATAAGCAAATACTTTTCTTTATCAAATATGGATAGGTTCCACTTGCAGTACTCTGTAACATAAGTAATTGATGAATTTTAGAGTATAGTTTTGATGGATTTTAAGGACTCCCGCAGCCTTGTAGCCTTAGCTACAAAGGCGAGGAAAGGACGAAAAAAGCCGCAAAAGGATACGCATAAAAACATCTAAGAACTTATGTTACAGAGTATTTAGCTTCCCAATTTTAAAAAATTCGATGAGCCTTGGGCTATAATTTGACCTTGAGTGTTGAAAATATCACAACGTAAAGTCGCTGTTTTTCGCCCTCGGCGCACTAAATGTGGTACTGCTTTCAGTGTTTCACCAAATTTAGCATTTTTTACAAAATCCACGGCAATATTTAATGCGAAATACGCATCCTCATCATTAGATTTCAAAAAAAGCTGCATTCCCATCACTTCATCAATAATTGCAGCGATAGCTCCTCCATGAATGGTACCAAGGGGGTTGAGCATCTCCTCACGAACTTGAAATTCTAGCTCCAGATCACCCTCTTCGCTCACTTGAAGTACTCTTCCATTCAACCAAGCGCCAAAGCCTTCAATATGTTCACTGACAGGATTTCCTAAATTAGCCTTGATAAAATTAAGAAACGCTTTTTTCATTATTTTTCTAAAACTTGGTTGGTTAATATCAATATTCTGAAGCTTGCCATAACAAGCTTCCTAGCCCTTTGAAAATATATCCCTATTAGTGGCAAGTTGGCTTTCTGCAAACTGAAAAGATAACTAAGGATACAAAGATATTATTTTAGTGTAAAAAGTCGAATCTGTTCCTCGCTAATTATTAAAGATTATGTAAGTGTTTTTTGTATGGCAGGAAATTAGAATTTTTTGGA
>CAZOLU010000360.1:0-4560 GCA_964580485.1 uncultured Saprospiraceae bacterium
CTTTATTTTACCAAAAAAAACTGCAGTATGTAAATCCCCAACAGACTCTTACTTTGGGGAAAACTATCAGAAATACAAAAAGGTGCGAGCAAAGACTCAAAAGGCAATCTTAGACAATGGAACAGATAAACCGATTACATTAAAAACATTTGGTTTGTTTGAAAGGGTCTTTATCAATAAAAAAAAGGAAGATAGGTCTTTAGAAAGAAGAGAATCCATTGGCAAAGGACTTATGGCTTATAAGAAGGAGCCGGAATTTAAATTTCAAGGTAAAATCTACGTACTCATTAGTCCTGTTACGTATTCGGGAGGCAGTGAATTTAGCAATATGATGTACTCCCAAGACTTGGCAACTTTTGTCGGGCAAGAAACAGGCGGTGGCTATTTGGGAAATACAAGCGGCTACAGTGAAGAGTTAGTTCTCCCAAATTCAAAAATTAGGGTATTCATTCCAGCATTGCAGTTTGTGATGAACGTAGAGCCTAAATTACCCTTTGGAAGAGGCGTGATACCTCACCATGAGGTAATCCCAACTTTTGAAGAGTACATAAATGGAGAAAATGCACCTCTAAAATATGTTCTAAAACACTTAGAGAATGAAAAATAACTAACTATAAATTGTATTAGTTAAGACTTAACCTGACTGCAATATATACGATTACTGTTTTATGCGATACTCCCCCCAATTACCAAAATATCATCAATTTGTCTTTGGTCACCCATCCAGTTTTGGAGGGTTGTTTCTAAAGTGTTTTTTTGTTCGGGCATTGGTTGTTCATGAATGTCGAACAATAAACTTCTGAAGCGTTTTATCATAAACTTGCGCACATTTTCGCCTCCAAATTGGTCTTGGAAACCATCTGAGAAAAGGTAAAACGTAGTGGGTTTTGAAATATCAATTTTGTGGGCGGTAAAGCCTTGTTTTTGTTCTTCTTTCCTTTCTCCACCAATCGACATTCTATCTCCTTTAATTTGATGCAATTCTCCGTTTTGAATGTAAATAAGCGGATTTTTTGCTCCAGCAAATTCAAGAGTCTTCTTTTCTTTATCAATAACTACCAAGGCTATATCCATTCCATCATTGGTTTTAGTTTCTTTCTGATGTAAAATCTGGCGTATTGAAATATGCAGTTGCTCTAAAAGCTCACTGGCTGAGCTTATCCTCATGAGAACCGTTAATACATTTAACACTAGATAGGAAATAAGACTCATGAAAGCTCCTGGAACCCCATGCCCTGTGCAATCTACAGCTGCGACAATAATTTTATTGTTACCCAACTTTCTTACATAATAAAAGTCTCCTGAAACAATATCTCGAGGCTTGAAAAAGATAAAACTATCAGGCAATAGTTGCTCTATCTTTTCCATACTTGGCAAGATTGCCTGTTGAATTCGTTGGGCGTAGTTAATACTAGCCAAAATTTGATCTTTTTGATGTTGAACGGTCTCTAGGGTTACTTTTAGTGCCTCGTTGACGGTTTGAATTTCCTCATTTGCTTGATTTAATTTTTGGTTATTCCGTTTTTGATCTCTAAAAAAAACTATCAATACAGCTACCAACACTAAGGAAAACCCCAAACCAATAAAAGTCGCAATCTGTGTAAGTCGTCGGTTTTCAATATCCTTTTCAAGCAAGGCTTGTTTGCTTTGGTTGGCTATTTGAATAGAATCTCTTTCTTGCTCAAATTTATAGTTCAGCTCCAAGCGAGTGAACTCTTTAGTCTGCTCTTCATTGAAAAGGCTATCCGACATTTCTTTGTAAAGCACATGATATTTATACGCATCCTTGTAATTGCCCTGTCCGGCATAAGCAATTCTTATATTATTGTAACTTTCGGCGATTCCTTGTTTGTCGCCCAATTCTTTTCTGATTTTCAACGCCTTTACATGATATTCCAATGCTTTGTCATTATTGCCTTGTCTTCTATAGATTACGCCAATATTGTTGTAAGAACCAGTCAATGATTGCTTATTGCCAAGTTCCTCTCTGATCTCCAACGCCTTCAAATAATACTCTAATGCTTTGTCGCTGTTTCCTTCTTCATAGTAAACAGCCCCAATATTGTTATAAGAATTGGCTACTCCTTTTATATCCCCCGATTCCTCCTGAATTTTCAGCGCTTTCAAATAATACTCTAATGCTTTGTCTTTCTTACCCTGTTTATAGTAAATAACTCCAATATTGTTGTAAGACCCAGTCAACGACTGCTTATTTCCCAGCTCCTCTTTGATTTTCAAAGCCCTCAAATAGTACTCCAATGCCTTATCATTATCACCTTGACTGTAGTAAATAGCCCCAATATTGTTATAAGAACTAGCAATTTCCTGATTATCGCCTGATTCCTCTCTAATTTTCAACGCCTTCAGATAGTACTCCAGCGCCTTATTGTAATTACCTTGTCTGAGGGAAACATTCCCTAAACCATTGTATCCATTTCCTTTTCCTTTCGCATATTTAGATTGCTCGGACTCTTCAATCATTTGCTGAAAAAGCACTTCAGACTTCTGATAATTACCCAATATTACATTCATGAAGCCTTGGGCATACCAAGCATCTATTTTTCCCTCCGGATAGTTGATTTTTTCGGCCAATTGAATAGCCTGATGCGTATATTCATACGTTTTTACAGAGTCCAATTTGCGATATTCTTCGGCAAGTTTCACATACGTATCTACTGCTTCTTTATCAGAAATACTGGTTTTCAACACGTTTAACATCGAGTCAACGGCAGATTGATTTTGAGCAAAAACCTTATAGCTAGCAAGGCTCCACAGAAGAAACAGGCAAATTATTCTTATAGCTAAACTCATTAGTAACTAAACTCATTATGGGTACTTAGTATGGATATAAAACAAGGCGAAAGGTCAGTATGTTTTTTACTTCATCTTCCTATACTCTTGGGGCTTCATACCTGACTTATTTTTAAGTAATTGGCTGAAACTACAGACAAGGCAAGATTTATAGACTTGATGCCGCAACAAACTTACTAACCAATTTAAACAAAAATCCCCTGTAAAAGCCCTTGCTTCCAAGTTTGGATTTGGGTGATTTGATGGTTGAGCGTGGCGATGCGGCAAACGTGAAAAAATAGTTGGTGAGGACACCAACCACAGCGTAAATTAGTTAAGAGTAAATGATAGCAGCAATACGAGCAAGAAGGTACTCTTCGGTCATTTTCATTAAATCTTCAAAAGTCCCATATTTTGTTGCTGCCATATTATCTTATTTGAAGTTCCGTTAATGCCAATGGTTAGTTATATGCGTACTACGGCCGGTAAAGGAACATTATCGTAGATACATTGTATCAGCCAGTTTTTCCCTGTATTTTTTTTCTAACTCACCCGCAAAAGCGGCTTTATCATACCGCAATAATTCCATTGCTTCTCCATTTACAAGGGTCGGATGGATATCTCTTAGGTTGCTATCGCTCCAAAACGCAAGCTCTACCAGTATAGGTGTCAACGCCAATCCCTTATCCGTTAAAAGATAGAGGTTAGTTTTTTATTATCAGGCCGTTTTGTTTTGATGATGATTCCCACCTCTTCCAAAAGTTTGAGTTTGGAAGAAAGAATATTGGTAGCTATAGCTTCTTCACTTTCTGAAAAGTCTTTAAAAGTTTCCTTGCCTTCGATTAGCATTTGCTTTACGATAACCAATATCCACTTATCGCCTAAAATGTCGAGGGCTGAAGTAAACGGGCAGTTACATCTGAAATCCTGTGGCATATGTTAAAGCGCTATTAAATATTACTTGCAATATGAAATTTATATTCAACATAACTTGCATTATAAAAGTTATATTGTATTATTGCTTGCAAAACAAAAGTAATAATCATTTATCAAAGGACGAAATCAATGAGAAAAGTATTAGCAGTATTAGCTCTATCAGGCATGCTCGCTTCCTGTAGTGTAAATAAAACGAAATCAACAAGCGAGGTTAATCAAACAAAAACATCAAAAATGACAAACAAAGAAATTGTAGGTACCTTTTTAGGTGCTGTTGCCAAACAAGACGCAGAAACTATGCGCAAATTTGCAAATGCGGATTACATTCAGCACAATCCGTTTGTGCCAACTGGTTTAGAACCTTTTATTGGTTTATTACCTGTTTTAAAAGAACACGGGACTTATGCCGAAAACGTGCGAATGTTTCAAGAAGGCAACTTTGTGTTTATGCACAATATCTGGAAAAACGCGAAACCTTTTGGAGCAGATGAAATGGTGGCTTTTGATATTATCCGTGTGGATAAGAACGGAAAAGTAGCCGAGCATTGGGATGCCATGACTGTTTTGGTTAAAGAAACTGCAAGCGGAAGAACACAAACCGATGGTCCCACAACAGTTGAAGACTTAGACAAAACCGAGGCGAACAAAGCCTTGGCAGTTTCCCTTATTGAAGACGTTTTAATGGGTAAAGATCCAAGTAAGATTGGCGACTACATCAGTTCCGAAGAATACCACCAACATAACCCACAAATTAAAGACGGATTGACTGGCATAGTGGAAGCAGTTGAATATCTCACTTCCCATAATAATATGTTTCAATACACCAAAATCCAT
>CAZOLU010000361.1:0-4558 GCA_964580485.1 uncultured Saprospiraceae bacterium
AACTATAAATTCATGGCAGGAAATCAGGAATTTATTTTTTAAGCGTTACTAAGTTTTTTATTCTTTAGCCTTTTAATCTGCCTACAAGCACAAGCTAGCGACTTCACCATTCTATATTTTGATGGCGATGGTATCTACGTTCGCAACAGCGATACGAAAGAATTACCAGGCTTTATTCAACTAACTGATGCGACTCAAAAAAACGGTATTGTAATCAGCTGGGATGATATGCTCAAAGGCATCAAACAAGCCGCTGAAAAAGCAGGTGGTTTGAAGGCAAAGTCTGTTTTATTAGTAGTACCAACTAGCTATGATGCCACTACTCAGAAAAAGCTGAAAGGCATTTTAACGCAGGAGTTTGCGGTTAAAAATGTGGCTACGGCATACGATGCCCAATGCGCCTTAGAAGCTGTTGGTAAAAAAACTGGATTGGTAGTATTAGCTAGTGGTGGAGGAACCTACGTTGTTCCTATTGTCAATAATAATATTCAACAACATGCGATTACTAGTAATTCGGTAGGAAATAAAGCCTTGGGCGATTATCTAATTAGCCAAAATGATGCACTTGATGAGCGTACCTCAAAAGATGCCATCAGAGATATTAAAGAAAAACTCGCTTATGTTGCCTTAGATTATGATGAAGAACTGCAAAAACCTATGTCTTCTAACAATTATGTATTGAAAAATGGGCAAACTGCTACTATTGGAGCAGAACGTTTCCGCTGCCCCGAGGTACTCTTCAAACCAAGTATTATAGGTTTGGAGCAGGATGGGGTACATGTGGCCACTTATAACTCTATCATGAAATATGATGTAGATATCCGCAAAGATCTTTATGCTAGTCTAGTAGTAGTAGGGACGAATGCATTTGCAGGACTAGACAATCGTATTCAAAAAGAAGTTAAGGCTTTGGATAGAGGTATGAACTTAGCCTTCCTTGCCCCTGAAAGCATGGCTGCAGAAGCTCGCATGAAAGGGGTACAGACAATCTTTATTGGAGCTGAAGCTCTCGCTCGCACAACTGCCTTTAAAGAAACTTCAATTGAGCACAATACTACGGAACCTGTCAAAACACTAGAGCGCAGATAATAGAAAGTTCAGCTACTGATTTAGCCCTGTAAACGCACTAGGGTTACAGGGCTTTTCGGTATATTTGGCTTATGCGCCAATTTCTAACATATCTATTTCTATGTTTTAGTGCCTGCAGCCTAGCACAACAGCCCTACTTTATCAATTATACCGATAAGGACGGCTTGTTTAGTAATAGCCTCTACTTTATTATTCAGGGGGCTGCGGGGGATTTATGGATTGGAACAGAGCTCGGACTCATTCGTTATGATGGCCAAGATTTTTATTCATATTTCAATGAAGATGCAAAAAATAAAGCGATTAGTGGGATTACGGAAGATGAGGAAGGGCGAATTTGGTGTCATAATTTTGCCAATCAGATTTTTATGTCAAAGACGATAGCCTACATCTCTATGAGATTTGGGATCGGGTGAAAGATGGAAAAAATACCATTAACAAGTTGATGCCCTCGCCCTCTAAACATAAGCTAATCCTACAAACAAAACAAGGATTATTTGAGCTCGATAAAAAAAGTACTGCTCCTCCCGATACTTTGCTAATGCGCTTTAATCTTTATCAAAAAATAGGGAAAAATAAAGCGATCATTCATTCAGCGCACTTTGGAAGTAAATTACTTTAATACACCTCTGATAGCATAAGCCTGAAGAATATTGACTGTCCAGAGTGCCTTTATGTAAATATTGGTTCCCGTGGAATACGCTACCTGAACTATAGCCTTTTAAAGTCGAAAAACAGCTTCTATCTGATGATCTTAGACTACTATGGTCATCATGCTGGCGAAGTTCAAAATCGTCAGGGGGTGAAGTTTAATGTACTAGAAAGTCTCCCCTTACTTTATAAATATAAGCACAATAAATTTGAAGCCATCCGAACACCCAATAAGATCCTAAGCTATAGAAAGAAGATACTGATGACGGGTTATGAGTTCGAGTCTGAAGATATCCTTTGGCTATCTACCAATCATGGTTTGTTTCGTTGGAATATCAATACCGGAGAAAGCTTTCAATATTTCAAGGATGTTTTCTTTACGGATCTAATGATAGATAGTGAAGGGAATTACTGGGCTACTACAAAAGGTCAGGGACTTTATTTCATGCCCGATCTCCGAATCCAGTCTAAAAAAATGCAAGCATCAAAGGTTGGTACCACCAAACTCGCCTTGCTAGAGGATCAACTACTTGTAGGTTTAGAAAATGAGGATGTTGAGATTTACAACACAGGAATAAATCTAGCGTTTGAAAGAAAAATTTCTGCAAATACAAAATCTGAAGTCAGTGCACTAACTACCATTCCAAAAACAAAAGAATACTGGATTTGTAATGGTATGGGAAGTAGATATTTTAAAGAAAAAACAGAGCTTGGTTCCAACAACCCTAAGCGTTCTTATGGTACGGTAAATGGTGCGACCCTCACTACAGATCGATTTGGGAATGCTGATCATGCCTATTACTTTGATGGGGTGGATGATTTTATTGATTTAGGAGATGATGCCGCTTTTCAAATGGGAAGCAATGATTTTGCGATCTCCTTATGGATTAAAACCGACTCGGTTGTGCCTAAGGGCTGTATTTTGGGAAAAGTTGACCCAGCTGCTGTCAACAATTACACCCAATACTCTATTTGGTACAATAATACTGGTGGTCTTATCTACTCCAGCTGCAGAGATGATAATAACAACTCTGCTTAAGTTGCATCTAGTGCAATTGACACTACAAGCTGGAATCACATTGTACTATTACATGGTTATGATGCAAGTTCTGGTTATACAGGTTCTGTCCTTTATATCAATAATGTAGCCGTTGATACTGCAGTGTTCACGACTCCTACAACAGGGATAAATGTTAGTGGTTTAGACCTTAATCTAGGAAGAAGAAATAGTGCTGCTGATTTTTATTTTCGTGGTGTTATTGATGACATAGGAATTTATAAAGGTGGGCTTAGCCTTCAACAAATCGACTCTCTTTATAATGCACCCAATCTGGTAGTCTCCGCCAACACTGCCGTGGAGGAACAACCCGAAGTTGCTCATATTTTTCCTAATCCTAGTTCAGGTTTATTGAACATCCAACACCCCACACAAGAATTCAATCGTCTAGAAATCATCTCCGTTGATGGTCGTACTCAAAGTCTTGAATTCCCAATATCCCAACAACAACAATTAGATCTCTCTGACCTACAAGCAGGGCTTTACCTCTTACGCATTTGGAGAGAGGGCGAATTACTAGCTGTACAAAAGTTCAGCAAGTTGTAGTCACTCTTTTCGAATATAGCAGGCGGGTGCACCCGCCTGTTTTTCTTTTTTACAAAAACCTATACAATTCAAAATTATGAGAAAAGTACAGTTACTCTTGTCCTTCGCGGCTCTTTTCTGCGTTCTAATTTCCTGTAGTGAAGCAGGAGCTCTGGCCAAGCAGCAGGATTCCAAGAAATGCAATGAAAATAAAATCAACCGCCTATCCTTGAACGATAAATTCCAATTAGATATTAGTAATTTCCAAACCAAAGATATCAAAGCACTGAAAACCACCTACAGCACCCACGACTTCGATACAAAAACAAAACAAACATGTCGAGGAATTCAGGTATACATTGCCAATTATACAATTTCAACGAATGGAAGGGGGACTGTAATTTATGATCCCTCAGAACCTGGACAATATCTTTTAAAAATTGAGTATCAAGGTACAACGGTTCCAGAAGGAGAGCAACCCAAAATCAACACGGGAGCCTTTACTCCAATGGCAATTGATGAAAAAAGCAATCACCCCAAGGCCACTCTAACCCTGACACATCAAAACCAACCCGTATTTAGTAAAGTACTTAAAATGGTCGCTAATGTAAAAGGAGGAACTGCTCAACTCCAAAAATTGACAGAAAAACAGGTATGCGGAGATTTTAAGCTTGAAATAGATGGAAAACTAGATATTGATCTATCCTTCGACGCCCCGATCATCAATGAAGCTTGGTAAAAGCACAAAAAATTTTAAAAAATAAACATTTTTTCAACCCTCTTCCAACCATTAGCCCCTAGCACTTGTCTAATGAACGAACACAAACTACTAAAGTATAAATTTTATATTTTCAAGGTATAAAAGACTATTTTGGGAACCGCGATTTTATAGGGAAGCTATCTGGGGAGGTAGCTTCCTTTTTTTGTACAAAAAAAAGCCCAAAACATCTGTTTATAGATGTTTTGGACTTTTTAGGGTTTCCCTAAATCAACTGAGTAGTAGAGACTATTAGACTGCTCTATGGGCTCAAAAATAAGGGTTGGAAACTATTTCCCTTTCTTCCCCCAGTTATCCCGCAGCCCTATCGTTCTATTGAAAATCAAATGCTCATCGGTACTATCCTCATCTAAACAGAAATAACCAATACGCATAAATTGATAGCGATCGCCAGCAGTAGCCTCTTTGAGGAAGGGTTCAGCATAAGCTTTCTCAATCACCACCAAAGACTCCGGATTTAG
>CAZOLU010000362.1:0-4555 GCA_964580485.1 uncultured Saprospiraceae bacterium
GAAGTAGCAGTTTGTAATCTAGCTTCTATTGCATTGCCCAAGTTTGTGGTTGATGGTAAATTTGACTTTGATCGCCTTTACGAAGTCACTCGAATTGTTACCCACAACCTCAACAAGGTTATTGATATCAACTACTACCCAATCGAGCAAGCTAAAAACAGCAACCTTCGTCATCGCCCAATTGGTATTGGGGTACAAGGACTTGCCGACACCTTTATGATGCTGCGCTACCCTTTTGAAAGTACCGAAGCTCGACTGCTCAACCGTGCTATTTTCGAAACCATCTATTTTGCTGCGGTAACCGAGTCTTGTGAATTGGCTAAAGCATTTGGTCCTTATGAAACCTTCCAGGGATCGCCTATCAGCCAGGGGATTTTCCAGTTTGATATGTGGGATGAACAACCTTCTTCACGTTGGGATTGGGAAAGTCTACGGGAAGCCGTTAAAAAGCATGGGGTTCGCAACAGTTTGTTGGTAGCTCCAATGCCTACCGCTTCTACTTCTCAGATTTTAGGAAATAATGAGTGTTTTGAACCTTATACCTCTAATATCTATACCCGTCGCACCCTTTCAGGAGAGTATGTGGTGGTAAATAAGCATCTTTTGCGTGATCTGATTGAGCGGGGCTACTGGACCGATGAGATGAAGGAAATGTTGATTGCTTCAAATGGTTCTATCCAAAATATTCAAGGGCTGCCCGAAGATCTCAAAGAGCTCTACAAAACTGCTTACGAAATCAAGCAACGTTCGATTATTGATATGTCGGCAGATCGAGGGGCTTTTATTTGCCAATCACAAAGTTTAAATCTCTTTGTTGAAAATCCCAACTATGCAAAATTAACCTCTATGCACTTTCATGCTTGGAGACGTGGCTTGAAAACAGGAATGTATTACCTGCGCTCTAAAGCAGCCGTAGATCCTATCAAATTTACGTTGAGCTCCAAATATCAGCAAAAATTTGTCAATGCTCAGAAAACTACCACAGGAGTCGGGGTTTTGACTAAGGAAGGAGGAAATGAAAGTGTTGAGTCACAAAATGAACTTAATGCGAATACAGAAGAAGGTATCAACTGTAGTTTAGATAACCCCGACGATTGCTTGATGTGTGGATCATAATAATTATACTGTAACAATGAAGCCTCATTAAGTAGCTCTCAAAATGTAAAAAGAGCCGTTCCTTGTGAATGGCTCTTTTTATTTTCAAAAAAAAGTGAAAATTACAAACCTTAACCAAGTCCTACTGTTTTATTGGTAATTAAAAAGTTAATATGCCAATCAATATGAAAAAAGCTAAGCGGGCAATAATGTGGTTTCGGTTAGATTTGCGTTTGCACGACAATGAGGCGCTTACAGCAGCAATCGCTTCTGCAGAAGAAATCATCCCTATCTACGTCTTTGATGAACGCCATTTTATGGGGCGTAGCCCCTTTGGGTTTCGTCGTACTGGATCCTATCGCACAAAGTTTATTATAGAAGCAGTTCAAGACCTCAGAAATTCTCTACAAGAACGAGGCATTAACTTGATTGTACGAGTAGGCAAGCCAGAGGAGGAAGTTTTCAAGCTGGCTCAGACGACAAAAGCTAGTGTATATTGCAACCGAGAACGTACCTATGAAGAAGAGCAAATACAAAATGTATTAGAGGAAAAATTATGGAGTATTGGTCAGGAGATTCATTTCTATAGAGGCAAAATGCTTTACTACACCCAAGATCTACCCTTTCCAATTGCCCATACTCCTGATATTTTTACACATTTTCGAAAGGAGGTGGAGAAAATCACCCCTGTTCGCCCCCCACTTCCTAGTCCAGAAGCTTTTACAGATTGGTCTATTTATATTGAACCAGGAGAAATCCCCTCCCTTTCTGACTTTGAGCATGATGAACCGCTATGGGACAAACGAGCGGTGATGGACTTTAAAGGTGGAGAATCTGAAGGCTTGGCACGTTTACAATATTATTTGTGGGAAAGTGATCATATTAAAAATTATAAAAAAACACGTAATGAGCTGCTTGGGGAAAGCTACTCTACAAAGTTCTCTCCTTGGCTGGCTCAGGGCTGCCTATCACCCAAAATGATTTATGCTGAAATCAAACGTTATGAAAAGCAACGTAAAAAGAACCAGTCTACTTATTGGGTTTATTTTGAATTGCTCTGGCGAGACTTTTTCCGATTGATGGGTAAAAAGTATGGGCATAAAATCTTCTTAGAGGGAGGGCTAAAGGGCTATGAAAGTAAGAATCTAACAGAAGATGAGGCAAAATTTAACCTTTGGGCCAATGCCCAAACTGGCCAGGCTTTCATTGATGCCAACATGACAGAACTCAATCGAACGGGCTTTATGTCCAACCGAGGCCGCCAAAATGTGGCCAGCTACCTCATTAATGATTTAAAGGTCAATTGGCAAATGGGTGCTGAATATTTTGAATCTCTACTAATTGATTACGATGTTACCAGCAATTGGGTCAACTGGCTCTATATTGCGGGGGTAGGAAATGATCCAAGAGATGAGCGTTATTTCAATCCCGCTTCTCAGAGTAGAAGATACGACCCCCAAGGGGAGTATATCAAATTGTGGCTCCCCCAAATGCGAGGCTATTCTGGCGATGATATTCATGAGGCGAATTCTTCTGAAAATCCGCAAGAATATTAGAACGACGGAGGGGTTCTCTGTCTATTGGTGGTCTGGAATAGGGAAATGATTACGTGTGTCTATATGCCTTATATTATGGATTTTTAAGTTACCATTTTCTGTCCACCGCAAATTAAAAATATCCCCCGAATGCTGACAATGTGTATGCAAAATATATTGCGCTACAATGATCCTTTTCTTTTTAGGATCTAAAGTAAAATTGGGTAATTTAGAGAGCACTTCAGAATATTCATACTTCCCTTTCTCAGGCTGATACAACCAAATAATATGCTGAGCAGGGTCTAAAAAACTTATGGTACTATCTTTCAATTCTAATTGAGCCCTCCTGGGCTGAATTACCCAAACTTTCAAGTCGATATATCCATCAAAGTTAATATCCTGAAAAATAATTTCCCGCCCCCCTCCATAAGCATCTGCGTATCGCTTAAAATTTCTTAGGGTTTGTACTAAAATACTATCCTCTTTATAGATAAACAATTGATCGCTTTCCTCCATCTTAGGAGCTAGTAGAATTTCAAACTTATAAGGAGTTGAATCTTGATGAATTTTTTGATATTGAGTACTATGTTGCCCGAAAGTTACGATAGGTATTAAGCAAGTGAATAGTATAAAATAGTGCATTTTCATCTTTTTTTTCTAATAGATGCTGCGCTACCTTAGTTTGGTGTATTCCTAGCCCAAAGCTACTCCCATTTTCGAAGATTTATAATTCTCAATTCTGCGATGCATCACCCAAAACCAAAGCGGTGGTACTAAAGACAAGAGCATCATACCTGGATACCCCGTTGGCATCTGTGGGCTTTCATCAAAATGGCGAAGGGTTTGATATTTGCGGTTGGCAATAAAATGATGATCGGAATGACGAGATAATTCAAACAACAACAGACGACCAATAGGATGATTTGAATTCCAGGAATGTATGGGCAAAGTGCGCTCATAATACTTCCCATTCTTCTTTCGTCTCAAGCCATAATGCTCGATATAATTCACCGTTTCTAAGAGTAAAAAGCCAATAGTAGCTCCTGCTATAAAATAAAGCATAATTTGCCATCCTAGAGTAAAGAGGATCGTTAACACCAAGGCTAATTGTACAATTTGGTAGATCAACATCTCATTATGAATGCTCACCACCGCCTTATGCTGCCTCTTCAAACGCTCAGTTTCTAAACGCCAAGCCGACAACCAGCCCCCAATTGCAGAGCGAAACCAAAAGAAATAGACCCATTCTCCCCAACGGCTAGAGGCAGGATCTTCGTCCGTAGAGACATGTTTGTGATGCCCCCGATTATGCTCAATAAAGAAATGCATATAAAGGGAGGTCAGGAGCAATAATTTACTCATCAATTGCTCATATCTAGTATTCCGATGCCCCAACTCATGCGCTACATTGATCCCCAAAACTCCTGCGGATAATCCATAGGCCAAGATCATTCCAAGCATTTCATAGCTTTCTAAAGAAGGGTCGTTGATTCTGTATAAAAAATAGCCTAATAACGCATACTGTATCGGCAGCATTGAGTATATTACAAAATCATACCAGCGATCATATTTGGCAATATCCTCTTCTGCTTCTGACATATTTTTCTGTGAAGGGTGTAGAAAGAGTTCTAAAAATGGTAGAAACCCAAAGAGAAAAATTAGCGCAAAATAACTCATGTAGCCTCCAAAATAAAGGGAGATAAAGACTACGATGGGGCTTAGATAAGCTGCAAAATATTTGAATTTGTAAATTGCCATGGGTCAAACTATTTTGAAGATGGTTAATCTATTCTCTAAAAAGTACGGGTAATCATTACAAATATAAAAACGCTCTATCCTAATTTTTAGACGCTAGAGTCCAAAACAGGAACTTAGAGCATGTTTAAATTTCTATCTACTTGTTAAATTCCAGTCTTTTGCCCTGA
>CAZOLU010000363.1:0-4552 GCA_964580485.1 uncultured Saprospiraceae bacterium
GATACGGCTGTCTGTAATGCCAGCACAAGCCTTTCACTCTTAGCCACTGCTAGCAATGACCCCAGCTATAGTTATCAGTGGAGTACTGGAGAAACCACAGATTCTATCTTTGTGAGTAGTAGCGGATTGTATGAGGTGACCGCCACTGCCAACGGCTTATGTTCCTCAACATCCGATGTCAGTGTACAATTCCTATCCTCACCAGCGCCCTATCTAGCCAGTGATACCTCTATATGTTCTTCCTCAGAAGCTAGTTTATTAAGCGCGCCTAATGATGGCTTATTGGTCTGGTCACGCTTGCCAAATAGCGGACTGACGGTGCATTTGGGCGCACCCTATACTACTTTTATTCAGGATACGACCAGCTATGAGTTGGAAATGGCAGCAAGAGCTGTTACTCGATTGGGAGATCTTACTCATCCTAGCCCGAACGATCTAGGGCAATACCAAAACTTTATTATTGCCAATACCTTTGATGTGAATGAGGCGGTCATTCTGGATTCCCTAGCCGTTTATATGGAGCAGGCACCCGCTAGCTTTGATATTGTGTTGAAAGATGGCAGTAATCAAGAGCTAGAAAGACGTAGTTTCACCATCAACCAGGCACAAAGCAAGGTGTTTGTCCCTCTAGACTTTATGATTCTTCCAAGCAACCAATACCGCTTAGAATTAGACAATAACAGTAGTGCTTTCTTGGTGAATACCAATACGGCTTATCCCCAAAGTTCCTCTGCTGGAGTGGTAGAGCTTACGGGAACGATCTTCCCAGGGGTATCCTACAACTGTTTTTATGATTGGCATTTTAGCTATGCTTTAGCGGGTTGCGATGCGGGTCTATTGGATAGCTTTACCGTAGATGTTAAGCTGCCGCTTTATCTGCAAGATTCGATTTATGTTTGTGATACTGCAGTATTAAACGCCAGTAATGGCGGCGCTGTATCCTATCTGTGGAGCACAGGAGAAACTACGGACTCTATTATTAGCACTAGTCCCGGACTTTATACGGTAACTATGACCGATGGCGCGGCTTGTTCTGTTGTAGATAGTATTCGGGTAGGGCAGCCCATGCCGGTGGGTTTGCCGACTTCCAATCCACTCTGTGGTTTAGAGCTGGGAACTGCTTATGATAGTACCACTGCTACTGCTTTTCAATGGAGTACTGGAGATACAACGCCGACCATTATATTGCCCGCCACAGGTACTTATACTGTAACCATAACGGCGAATGATGGTTGCGAGGTCAGTGGTTCTACCTTTATCAACCAATTTGAAAATCCTCCAGCCGTCAATATTGGTTCTTTTGTTACTATTTGTGATGAAGATACCTTAGATGCTGGTTTTGGAGGCTTGGGGATGAGCTATAATTGGTCTACGGGAGCAAACACCCAAACTATTGTAGTAGATGCTGCGGGATCTTATGCGGTCACTGTTACTACACCCAATGGTTGTGCAGGTAGTGACGATACTTATGTGAATATAAGTCCTACCGCAACTGCCAATTACAATTACACCCTGAGTGGAACAGCAGCCTCATTTATCAACCTTTCGCAAAATGCAGATGATTATTATTGGGACTTTGGAGATGGGTTTAGCACTACATTTGTGCAGCCTTTTCATAATTTCCCAGCCAATGGTTGCTATAATGTAATGCTTGTATCTTCTAATGATTGTGGGGCAGATACCCTAATTCAAACCTTAGCCATTGGGGTAAGTCCTGTACTATGTGATACCTTATCGGCTAATCCTCTATTGCCAGCAGCAGGGGATTTAGAGATGAAGATTTTCCCAAACCCCAACAATGGACAGTTTACACTTGAGTTTAATCAATTGGTAGAAGATTTGCAGCTGATCGAGGTGTACAATGCACAAGGACAGAAGGTTTGGGCTATGCCCATTCAAGGAACGACTGCAACAGGCCTTGATCTAAACGTAGGAGATTTGCCCGCAGGGGTCTATTATTTAAGTTGCTTTAGTTCGAAACAACGTTATACCAAGACTTTTGTGCTGAAAGGCTATTAGGCTTATTTACAAAAAGATAATTTCATTAAGCTAATAAAAAACTTATCTTTGTGCTCGTTTTATAGACCATATATAAGCAGATGAAAGAAAAGTGGGATTTAATTATTCGGCCCAAACGAAGCCTTTTTGATATAAACTTTAAAGAGCTTTGGCGTTATCGGGATCTACTGACGATGTTTGTCAGGCGAGATGTGGTTACGGTATATAAACAAACCATTTTAGGCCCAATATGGTACTTTATCCAACCCATTATGACCATGTTTGTCTATGTGGTCGTTTTTGGAAATATTGCAGGAATTTCTACCGATGAAATCCCTCAACCGCTATTTTATTTGTCAGGGATTATTATTTGGAATTATTTTTCTGAATGCTTTATGCAAACCTCTGATACCTTCTCCCAAAATCAGGATATGTTTGGGAAGGTTTATTTCCCCAGATTGATTATGCCACTATCTAAGGTTGTTGCAGGTTTAATCAAATTCTTCATTCAATTTATCCTCTTTGCAGGCGTATATATCTTTTTTATTGCGAGAGGAGTTGAAGTGAGTCCTAACTGGAATTTACTGCTACTACCATATTTTATCTTGCTAATGGCAGGCTTAGGTCTTGGTTTTGGACTGATTTTCACATCTTTGACTACAAAATACCGCGATTTAAAATTTTTGATCCAGTTTGGCGTTCAATTATTGATGTACGCCACTCCGATTATTTATCCGATGAGTTTGATCGAGGGAATGCTAAAAAAGGTGATTTATTTCAACCCTTTAGCACATATTGTAGAGGGATTCAAATACTCTTTTTTAGGTCGAGGCGATTTAACGTTTTATGGGATGCTTTATGCTTCCCTATTTACTTTATTTATTGTAATTTTAGGAGTCTTAATCTTCAACCGTACCGAGCGTAGTTTTATGGATACGGTTTAGAAGATCTAAATATAGAGGTATCTTATGTCAGATGTCGTTTTAAAAGTAGAGAATTTATCCAAACAATATCGCCTAGGTGAGATTGGAACAGGGACGATCTCTCATGACTTGAATCGTTGGTGGGCGCGTGTTCGTGGCAAAGAGGATCCTTTTAGTAAAATTGGGCAGGTCAATGACCGAACCCAAAAAGCTGAATCTGACTTTGTTTGGGCACTGAAAGATATCAACTTTGAGGTTAAAAAGGGGGAGATCCTGGGTATTATCGGAAAAAATGGTGCAGGAAAATCTACCCTACTCAAACTCATCTCTCGCATTACGGCTCCAACTACTGGCTTTGTCAAAGCCAAAGGTCGCATTGCTTCTCTTTTAGAAGTGGGTACGGGCATGCACCCTGAAATGACTGCTCGGGAAAATATCTTCCTCAACGGTGCAATCATGGGCATGACCAAAAAAGAAATCAAAAAGAAGTTTGATGAGATTATCGATTTTGCAGGCTGCACCATGTATGTAGACACTCCTGTAAAACGTTTTTCTTCTGGGATGCGTGTACGCCTAGGCTTTGCCGTTGCTGCCTTCCTCGAACCTGAAATTCTGATTGTAGATGAGGTTTTGGCGGTAGGAGATGCGGAGTTTCAGAAAAAAGCAGTAGGGAAGATGAAAGATGTGAGCGCGGGTGATGGAAGGACGGTGCTTTTTGTGAGCCATAATATGGGGAGTGTGCAGCATTTATGTACAGAAGCAATAGTATTGGAGAATGGCAAAGTAGCTTATGATGGAGAGGTAGAATCTGCGGTTAACTTTTACCTTAAGTCTAATATTAACCTTTCAAAACAGAAACTTGCTGAACGGAAAGATCGCAAAAATAGAGGTGTGTTTACGTTTACTAAAGCTTATGTAGAAGATGAGTATGGAACCATTGCAGAGGATTTGATAGCAGGTGAAGAATACACGATATGCCTACATTATCAAAGTCGTGCTGCTCTTAATATAAGGGCTTTTCGACTTCTATTTTATGATGAAAAAGGAATTATTCGGATTCTTTGTAACAGTGCTTTGGTGAAGTCAACTCCAGTTAAAATTGAGACCACGGAAGATGAAGTCATTAGAGTAACCATACCAAAGTTTCCATTGCCTAAAGGAAGCTATAGCATAAGACTTACTTGTTTTTCAACTAATGGAATTGAGGATGATATTGAACATGCTTTACTATTAGAATCGCAAGGAGGTGATTTTTATAATTCTGGCTATGAGGCTCATCTAAAAGATGGAGTGTTGGTTGATTACCAGTTTATACGCAGTTAGGCGTTTTAAGAGAACTACCTCTAAGAGAAATTAACTCTGCAAATGTTGAGAGTTGAGAGTATCTTGTAGAATAGTGTTAAGGTATTTTGCCAATTAGAAAGGGCATAAATAATCTTTAAATTACGAATAAATCAGGTTTTTAGAATTCTAAAGAAACCCGCAATTTCTATAAAAAAAGTACGTTTTGAGAGGAGCTATTTTACCTGAGCAGTTGCCTTTCACCGTTCGGAAAGATTATGCGGCTTTATATATTTAACTGACCTTTCGCAGATCAAATTTTATGAAAATTAGAAAATATTTTTAAGGAA
>CAZOLU010000364.1:0-4536 GCA_964580485.1 uncultured Saprospiraceae bacterium
CCTTAAAAATATTTTCTAATTTTCATAAAATTTGATCTGCGAAAGGTCAGTTATTAAAAATAGCACAACTCCAAATAGAAAATAGGTCTTGGTAGTGGCCATTTGCTGTTGCCGATCGCTGTTGGAAGCTTGGGTAAGGGTATCAAGTTTGGCCTGTTCTAGTTGAATTAGGTTGTTCTGATCATTAATATAAGTGCGAAATCCATCTTCATATCGCTCCTTTTCAAAATTATATCGGTCTGAGTTGATAAGCTGCTGCGCACTATCTTGAAGACCCTGATCTACCAAATTGAATGAAAACTCCTCCATCTCAATCAAGGCTTTATTGGCTGAGTAGAGCTTTTGAAAATTTACAAGATCACTGGCATGGGTGTTGTTGAGGGCGGCTGCAATAATTTCATCCAAAGCCTTCACATTACCACGATAACGCTCCTTATACTTAGGATTCCCAGTATAAGCATAGTTGCGTGCAGCTTGTGTCAAGACCTCATCGTAGTATTGTGTACGTTCTGCGAGTTGTTTGATGTATTGTTGTTGACTCAGCTCTTCAATTTCTGCCTCTAATTCATTATGTTTCTCATATACAAATTGATCCAGCCTATAAAACATCAAGACAACTAAAAGCAGAATAAGTCCTGTCATCGACAGCACAAAAATTAGTGCTTTGCGTTTTAGTGTCATCTACCTTAATATAATAACTTGCACCCTGAACTTCAGACTACAGAGCTTCTATATGATCTATAATGAGAAGATGGACTCTGTTTTCTCAAGGAGAAAGCTTGCTTCGGTTAGTGTTTGTGGAGCATTTAGTGGAAATGAAACCATAAATGCAAGATATTGAAACAAATATAAGGTAAAGCAATAAAAATATTATCCCTAAAAACCCTAGTTTTTATTCGAATTTTAACTAAACTGTAAAAAAAAGTTTTAGCCTTTGTCAATCCAACCTGCAAGATGTGCAGTGCGTACTAGGTCGGCTGCATTGCGGCAGTCGAGTTTGCGGAGTAAATTAGCACGATGTTTTTCGATAGTTTTAGCACTGCGGTGTAGCTTTTCCGCAATTTCCTGAGTGGTAAATCCCTTGCTTAGATAAGTAAGTATCTCTCGTTCTCTTTTGCTTAGCTTTTCTAGTCCCAGGCGGTAGTGGAGTTGTAGGTTTTGTCGCATAGCTTTGATAAACATATCTTTTTCTTGGAGTTGATTGCTCATATCAATAGCCAGACCCAGCAACTTCTGCGTTTTATTTGGAGTCGGTAATCGATTGATTTTAGTGAAAATCCAGCGATACCCATGCCCTAACTCTTTAACCCGATAAATGGTGTTATTTTGTAAAGCATCCTCCCTGAAAAAGTATTTTCGATGTGCGTTATAAGCCGTAGCAATATCCTGAGGATGAATATATTCTTGAAAAAAAGAATGCTCATCTCCACGATGATGCTCTAACGCTTTGTAAAGTTGTGGATCATTGACCCAAATATGCTGATTCTCATCTAAGACATATTCAAAAATAATAGCTGGGAGTTCTTCTAGTATACGTTCGTAAAATTTAAGTTTTTCTTCTAGATCCTCTACTTTTAGAGGACTTTTCTTCTTGATGTTCATTTAGTGTTGTAGTGTGTGTTAAAGCTTTTTAGTAAAGCCCCGCCTGTGTAGCAAAACTCGCCAGCTCTGCCATATTTTTGCAGTTGAGCTTTGTCAAAAGTTTTTTTCGATGTGTTTCAATAGTGTTTCTACTCTTTTGCAATATTTCGGCAATTTTCATAGTGGAATTTCCCTGTGCAATAAGTTGCAATACTTCTCTTTCTTTGGGAGAAAGTAGGGCAATCTGGAGTTGATATTTTAGTTGGGCATTTTCTTTTAGCAACTGCTCTAAGGGGGATTGAGATGCTATGCCTATATTTAAATGAATACTAATACCTAAAATACCAGAAGGGGCAACTGCTTCCGTATTTAGATAATGAGGCACTACTAATTCTAAAATGAAAATAGGAGAACCTTGGTGTTGTTGTAAAACATAGTTTTTGTTCATAGGAAATTCCTGTAGCCTAAAGCCAAGGTCAAACCAATGCTTTACAGTTTCCAAACTCAATTGTCTTAGATCATCAAGACCATAAACTTCTTTCAGCTGAGGAGCTGTGCTATCTGTTTGTGATAACTCTAAGGCACAATGCTCTAAAAAGCTTTCAAAGGATTTATTGCTCCAAATCAAGCTAGCGTCATCTATATCGTTTAAATGAATAAAGGCATTTAAATAACTTAATCTATTTTCATAGACCTGTACTGTTTTAAGTAGTTTGTTATAGTGGTGGTGACTTTCCATCAACTAATTGGGATAACTAATATACTAAAATATATTTATGAACTTCAAAGTTACAGCTCTTTTATGACGTTTTTTTCACTTAAAACCCCCGTTTTGGATTAAACATTAGTTTGAACTAAGTATTGGTGGGCTGTGCTATCCCCACAACTGGGGAGTAGGGTTGGGGATAGAGTGGGGAGCCTAGTCCTAGTGTTGTTATTTTCCCAAGAAATGGGAATTGCGGAGTTTTGGATTTTGCCCTAGATTTGTACCGAACCAAAACACCTAAAGTTACACGCCTGGAGTTAGACCAAGCACTACTCCAAGATTAAACGCCATCTTATGTCCTTGTCACAAAAGGTATCTTCTAACAACAACAACAACACTCAAGCCTTAGCCATCTTGCATTTAAGCTTTCAACAACCACTCGAAAAGTCTGCTATGCGATTTTTTAAAAGGGCAATGGATGCAAAGATACAAGCAGCAGGTCTAGGCGATTTGCAAAGCGGCAGCTCCAAACCGCATTATTACCCCCTCATTCAGTATCAACATCAGAGGGGCTGCCCTCAGATTTTGGCAATTGGGCAGGGCTTACATCAGTTGCAAGCAGTTTTCAAGCAGCAGGAAGTCCTCCACTTAGAATGGAAAGGGCAAACGCAGGTTTTCAATCTGGAAACCGTAGATCTCAAGCAGTGTCGCCCTCAAATGCAGCAAGAACATTTGAACTATGAAATTCAGGATTGGATTGCGTTGAACCCAGCGAATTACAAAGCTTTTAAAAAAATACGAGATCCGCAAGCCCAGCAGGCTTTTTTGGAAAACAAACTAAAGGCACATTTACTCGCCTTTGCCAAAGGCATCGATTGGCATGTCGAAGCACAAATTGAGCTCAACATTCATAAAATTCCCAATGTCAAAACAGTGCTTCATCGCAGTGCTACTGTACTAGCTTTTCATGTGCAGTTTAGTTGTAATATGCTGCTACCAGACGGTATTGGGCTAGGGAAGGGCGTGAGTTTTGGTTTTGGATCTATCTGGAAAACTTAAATCAATACTAATTTAATAAGTCAGTTCGTAAAATCGTTGAACCAACTCAGCAATTGACGAACAACCAACATTAAACAACATCTATTTAAACACTTTAAATCTTTTTAATTATGGCTTCTCTTAAATTCGAATACATCTGGCTAGACGGATATGCTCCTGACCAAAACTTGCGTTCTAAGACAAAAGTGATCAATGAGCAAAAATTCGACGGTACTCCTGCTTCTTTGCCCATGTGGTCCTTTGACGGATCTTCTACGCGTCAGGCTGATGGTGGTAGTTCTGATTGTTTGTTGAAACCCGTACATTTGGTGAAAGACCCTCAGCGTAAAAATGCATATTTGGTCATGTGTGAGGTGTTGAATCCTGATGGAACTCCACACTCAACTAACCACCGTGCTACATTCGAAGATGATGAGGATTTCTGGTTCGGTTTCGAGCAAGAGTATGTATTCATGACAGCGTCTGGTCCTCTTGGATTTCCTACTAGTGGTTTCCCCGCTCCACAAGGTATGTACTACTGTAGTGTAGGTAATGGCAATGTAGCTGGTCGTGATATCGTAGAAGAGCATATGGATGCTTGTTTGGATGCTGGTTTGAGCGTAACTGGTATCAATGCTGAGGTAATGCTAGGTCAGTGGGAATACCAATTGTTTGGAAAAGGTGCTAAGCGTGCTGCTGATGAATTGTGGTTGACGCGTTACCTTTTGTATCGTATCTCTGAGAAATATGGTGTAACGATCGACATTCAGCCTAAGCCTGTAAAAGGTGACTGGAATGGTTCGGGTATGCATGCCAACTTCTCTAACAAGCAAATGCGTGAAGTAGGAGGAGAGGCATACATGAAAGCAATTTGTGAGGCTTTCCGCGGAACGCATGAAGAGCATATCGCAGTATATGGTTCTAACAACCACGAACGTTTGACGGGCTTGCACGAAACGCAGTCTATCGATCAGTTTAGCTATGGTATCTCTGACCGTGGTGCTTCTATCCGTATTCCTGTAAATGTTCCTGCTGAGGGATGGAAGGGATACTTGGAAGATCGTCGTCCTGCTTCTAATGCTTGTCCTTACCAAGTAGCAGCGCGTATCGTAAAAACAGTAAATAGCGCTAACATTCCTGTGAATGCTTAATAGCTTTAGCTATTTGTCCTAAATAATAAAGGAGCGTCCAAGTCGGGCAGGACTAGGCGC
>CAZOLU010000365.1:0-1514 GCA_964580485.1 uncultured Saprospiraceae bacterium
GGATCAACACTAATCTCAATATTTGATCCATCTGCTGCTGGTGCAATATACCCAGGATCTTCCACATCAAAACCTCTAGGCGGCAATTCAAAGCCAGTAGGAGGGTCTAATTTCACCTCTTCGCCGTCCTCATTGATTAAGGTGTCGGTTAGGGGGTTAAATTTCATATTTCCAGAGATGGTCATTGCAGTAACCAATTCTGGTGAACCTACAAAAGCCAAGGTATTGGGGTTCCCATCTGCACGCTTGGAGAAGTTACGGTTGAAGGAGTGGATGATCGAGTTTCTCGGCTGCTCTCCATCTTCAAAACGTGCCCACATTCCAATACAAGGTCCACAAGCATTGGCAAGTACAGTAGCACCAATATTTTCAAAAATATCAAGTAGTCCATCTCGTTCTGCGGTAAAACGCACCTGCTCCGAACCTGGAGTAATGGTAAACTCCGATTTTACTTTCAACTTCTTGTCTTTCACCTGTTGGGCGATAGAAGCTGCACGACTCAAATCCTCATAAGAAGAGTTGGTACAAGAACCAATCAACCCTACAGAAAGTTTTTCAGGGAAGTCATTGGCTTCTACGGCTGCGGCAAATTCAGAAATAGGCCATGCCTTATCCGGAGTAAAAGGTCCGTTGAGATGTGGTTCTAAGGTAGAGAGGTCAATCTCAATAACTTGGTCGAAGTATTGCTCAGGATTGGCATAAACCTCAGGGTCAGCAGTAAGGTGCTCCTTCACCGCTTCTGCTAGTTCAGCTACATCGGCACGCCCCGTAGCTTCTAGGTAGCGTTTCATAGAATCGTCATAGCCAAAAGTAGAAGTGGTGGCTCCAATTTCAGCACCCATATTACAAATAGTACCTTTACCCGTACAAGACATACTGGTAGCACCTTCACCAAAGTACTCTACTACATAACCTGTACCTCCTTTTACACCAACAATACCAGCAACTTTGAGGATCACATCTTTAGGAGATGTCCAACCATTCATTTTACCTGTGAGTTTGATCCCAATGAGTTTAGGCATTTTCAACTCCCAAGGTAGACCAGCCATTACATCAACCGCGTCTGCCCCTCCAATACCAATAGCAATCATCCCCAAACCACCTGCATTTACGGTGTGAGAGTCTGTTCCGATCATCATTCCGCCAGGAAAGGCATAGTTTTCTAATACAATTTGGTGAATAATACCTGCACCAGGTTTCCAAAACCCGATACCATATTTGTTAGAAACAGAGCTTAGAAAGTCATAAACCTCTGCATTGGTATCATTAGCTATTTCTAGATCTTTCTCTGCACCCACTTTGGCTTGGATGAGGTGGTCACAGTGTACGGTAGAAGGCACAGCTACTTTGTCGCGTCCAGCCATCATAAACTGCAATAAAGCCATTTGTGCGGTAGCATCTTGCATAGCAACACGGTTGGGTGAAAAGAAAACATAATCTTTCCCACGCTCATAATTTTGAAGTGGAGATTCCTCATTAAGATGAGAATAAAGAATTTTTTCGGTGAGCGTCAA
>CAZOLU010000365.1:1524-4527 GCA_964580485.1 uncultured Saprospiraceae bacterium
TCAAAGGGCGCTGTAGTCGCTCTCGCACCGCTTTGATTTTTGATGGCAATGCATCATACATCGCCTTAACCATTTCGATATCAAATGCCATAGGATGTGCAGAATTTTAAAATGTGTAAAAAATCTGATTGAATTGCGGTGAAAATACGTTTTTTTTCGCTAAATACCGCTTGTATAGTTGTTTTTTTAATAGTAAGAAGTACTAAGTTGTTGAATCAGAAAATAGATTAAAGCTGCTACAATTAATACAATAGCAATCCAAATCAACACTCGTACTACCAGATATAGGGCTAAAATGAGCAAAATAATCCCCAAAACTGCGACCAAACCAGTGACCAATAAGCGTTCGGAGGACTGAAAAGCTTTGGGGTTCTTCTTGAAAGCCTTACGCAACTTACGTTTTTGCTTTTTTGCTTTTTTAGTTTTTAATAATTGCTCAAGGTGCAGTTCCGGAGTGTAATGCTTGGCTGCTTGAATGCTTGGAGTCATAAAAAATAAGCAACTGAGGATCAGACAGTATTGCCAAAAGTGCTTCTTATAAATAAAGGTCATAAAATTGATTTAAAAGTTAGCGTATCTTTCTTTCAATTGCTCATCAATAGCATCTGCATTGATTGCTAATTGTTCCATTATAGTTAATACTTCCTGACTATCCATCCCTTCTACAAAGCGTCCGGCAGACATAAAGAGGTGATTTTCTGCAATCGAAAAGCGACAGATGACCAAATGGTGACTAAACTCCAGAATCTCTTGATTCAAACTAGCGAGTTGTTGTGGGTCCTTAGGAATAGGCATAACGGGTACTACTGCAATAAAGATAGGTCGTTCTCCATTCAAAGTCTCAGAAATTTTGAGCATCAACATTACCTTAACGGAGTTGTACTGCAAAAACCACTGATAGGCTTCTTCGCCTTTGGCATCTTCAATAGGTACTCCAATACTACGAATGGCATCTTCTACTAAAGGAACATACTGATCTAAAATCATGGTATTCAATTTTTTTTATTAAAAATACGTTAATGAATTTTAAAGACTAAAGCGTCTTTTCTTTTCAGGAAAATCTTTAAGTTCACGGACTAAAGCTTCAAAATACAAAACTTTTAAAGATTATGAGGAGGAAAGACCCAAAATTATACCTCTACCTCTACATCTCCATGAGCCTAGATGGATTTATTGCTACCTCCAATCACGATCTCAGTTGGTTAGATATAGTGGCACAAGAAGGAGAAGATTATGGATATGCTGCTTTTACTCAAAATATACAGGCTTATATTGTTGGACGAAAAACCTATGAAGTAGTGCTAGGATTAACAGGAGGTGTGTTTCCCCAAGCTCAACAGTACGATTGCTATGTTCTGACCCGTCAGGATCTAAAAGGTGAAGATGGTGTTCAGCTTTATGATGGCGATTTAGCGGCTTTGGTAGGGCGCTTGAAACAAGAGGGGAAAAATATCTATTGTGATGGGGGGGGAGGGGTTGTTCAAGCTCTAATGCAACTCAACTTGATTGAAGAGTACATCATTTCTATTATCCCTATGATTTTGGGAGATGGTATTCGCCTATTTAGAGGAGGACTAGCAGAGCGCAAGCGTCTGGAGTTGTTGAATACAAAGACTTTTGAAACGGGACTTGTACAATTGCACTATGCTACTCACGCACCACAACTTTGATCTGCCCATCCTTCAACTCTAGGATCAACTCATCGCCAGCTTGGAGTTCTTGCACCGACTGTACAATTTGCCCATCTAACCTAGACAGTAGGGCAAAGCCCCGTGCTAGGGTGGCTTGAGGGGACAAGAGCTTGAGCTTTTGCTCGATGATTTCCAGTTCTCGAGCTTCGAGTTTGAGTCGGGCCTGCAGGCCCGAGCTCAAGCGTTGCTCGTATTGCTGTAGCCTGAGTTGTTCTTGTTGCAAGCGTTGTTGTACCAAGGCTTGCAAGTCGAGGGTGCTGCGCTGTAGCGCAGCCTCAAACTGCAAGACGCGCTGCACCAAATAATCGGCTACGGCTGTTGGGGTTTTTAAGGCGGTATGAGCTACAAGATCGGCCAAGGTTTCATCTACATCATGTCCAATGCCCGTAATCACAGGCAGCTCGCAAAGGGCAATAGCCTTGCAAAGCTCAAAATCATCAAAGCCCATCAGGTCTAGTCTTGCCCCACCACCACGTACCAACACAATTGCATCAAAGTCTGCTTGTTGGGTCTCAATTTGCTGAATCTGAGAGATGATCTCCTTGGAAAGTTGTGCTCCTTGTACCGCAGCTTGAAACAACTCGGTTTCAAAATGGTAGTGCTGCGGATTGTTGTGCAATTGCTCTAAAAAATCACGCAGCCCCGCAGCTTCTTTGCTTGAAATAATGGCAATGCGTTGTGGTACAAGGGGCAGGGCAAGCTGTCGGTTGAGATCGGTAAACTGTTCTTGCTCTAGTTGTTTGAGGGTCTTCATGCGTTGCAACTCCAACTGCCCAATAGTGTAAGACACATCCACTGCTTTCACTTCCAAGTTCATGCCATAGAGCTCGCTAAAAACTGCCTGAACCTCTAGCAAGACTTGCTGCCCTACTTTTAGAATTGACCAAAGTGGGTCGCCGATCCTTTGCTTGATTTTGTGGAGATCTCTAGGGCGAATAATTGCAGGGCTTTTGGCTCGTAGTCTAAAATCATCCCGATCTATAATTGAAAGGTAAACATAGCCTCTGTTTAGACGAACCTCTGCTAGCTCTGCTTGTACCCAAAGAGTTTCCCGCATATTAAAGCTTACTACTCTGCGAAGGTGTTGCATGAGGTCATAAAGGCTGAATGTTGTTTTTTGCTCTTGTTGATCCATACTTGTATTGCTGTTGACGATGGAGCTAATTTATGGGTTTTTTGTTTTATTTTGAGAAAAAATCGTATTTTTAGGCAAATTAAACAGGGTAAAAAATGATTTTAAGGGTATTTGCTTCGAATATATTGTCATTTGATACAGAAATTACTTTCAGTATGTTGCCTGCAAAGGGTTCTG
>CAZOLU010000366.1:0-4517 GCA_964580485.1 uncultured Saprospiraceae bacterium
GGGGGAAATATGATACCAATAGGCATCATTCGCTCCCCGACTGTAAAGCATGCCTTGATGCCCTTGCAAGGAGTCTTGAAAATAACCACTTAGCCAAACCCCATCATCGCTCAGGTGTAGGTCTAATACATAACTATTGGCATTGCTGAGCGATTGCCCGGCTTGCAGGGCATTGCCTTGGGCATCAAATTGAATCCAAAAAAGATCATAATAGCGATAGGCTGTTGCGAGTTTGAGGCTATCGGCATAGAGCAAGCCTACAAATTCTCCTGCCATCCAAAGGCTTTGATGGTCGGGCGACCGGCGCAGGCATTGTGGGCGTTTGTAGAGCACTCCTCCCCACTTTTTAGCAGAGAGCCACTGTCCACTACTATCTAGCCGAGCCAATAGAATATCGCTATGTACTTCATTGAAAAAAAAGGTATCGATGGGCAAGATTAGACTGTCTCGAAATTCAGCCATAAACCAAAGGGTCTGATCGGGCATCGGCACAATTCCTCGACCTCTAACATCGGTAGCAGCCACACAATCTTGCATCCAAAGTACATCCCCCTCTGCATTGACCTTTATAATACAACTATTGGCTATACTTACATTATAAAGGGATTGTTGCTGCCAATTTAGACTATCATTATAATATCCCGTCAGGTAAATGTTTTCCTCCTCCAAGTCTAACTGCATATCTTCCAATCGGAAAATGCCTTTTGCTTGGGCACTAATCACCCACAAGAGTTGTGCATTGGAGTCAAATTTAGCCAAATAGTAGCTTTGGGTATTGCTTTCCAACTGTTGATTGCCAATTTGGAGAGTACCTCTAAATCTACCAGCCGCGTAGCTGTTTCGGTGTTGATCAATTGCAAGTAGATCAATCTCATCATTATTTGAATTACCAATATAAACTTGTTGATACACCTGACCATAAGCATTGACCCAATGTATAAAAACATCACTCCCCCCTGCGCTACTTACTGTGTTTCCATTCAGCTCCATCTGATCTCTAAAACTTCCGGTCAATACCGAGCTATCCCCCCAGCTTTTGAGGCAGTTGATGCCATCGGAGGAGTTGCCACCAATACGCTGCATCCAATCGACATTTTGTGCAGATAGCGTGGAGTAGGAGAGGACTAAAACCAATATGCTGAATAAAAGGGTGATCTGTCGAAACATAGTTGTACTTTAGTGAGAAAACGGGACTAAACTTTTCTAAGAATTAGTATAAATAAAAATAAAACTTTCAGGGTCTTTATGAAATGCATCATTTAACTAACAAAAAGTTGTATTTTTGTGTTTCATTAGGGATAGGAGATCTTCCTAATCTTATTAAGATCATTTGTCAAGATAAAAATAGTCATCAATTATGAAAAAGATGCACATTATCGGGTTGATTGTTATCGCTGTTGCTATTGGGGTACTTATCACACAGGCTGGAGATTACAACACCTATACTGATTTTGCTACGGCTACTGCACAATTGGATAAAAATCACCAGATTGTAGGACAGTTGGTGTTAGCAGATGATAAGCCTGTAGTTTATGATCCTGAAGTGGATGCCAATTCCTTTTCTTTTTACATGAAGGATAAAAATGGCCAAGAGCGCAAGGTGATTTGCAAGAGTGAAAAACCTCAAGATTTTGAGCGTTCTGAACAGATTGTATTGACCGGGAAAATGGAAGGAGATGTTTTTGTAGCGCATGATATGCAGTTGAAATGTCCTTCGAAGTATCAAGATCAGGCTTTGCAAAATAGCAAAGAGGTGGTGAGTAAGTAGCTTTTTATCGAGTTTAAATTAGTCGTTCTACATGAATTATATTGGGGAACACCTCTGGGTGGGGTGGCTTGGCCATGCGCTAGCAATTTTAGCTTTTATAAGTAGTTTGTTGGCGGCTTTTGCCTATGGCAAAGGAACAAATGCCAAGCTTGAAACAGATCGAAAAAGTTGGAAACTGCTAGGTCGTGCAAGCTTTTGGGTGCATGGGGCTAGTATTTTTACCGTGATTGGTTTGTTGTTTTTTATTATGATTGCCCGCTATTATGAATATGAATATGTATGGGGGCATACTTCTAATGACTTACCTTTTCGATACATTTTCTCTGCTTTTTGGGAAGGACAGGAGGGGAGTTTTCTACTCTGGATGTTTTGGCATGTGGTCTTGGGGATAGTGTTGATGTTTAGTGCCAAAAAATGGGAAATGCCGGTGATGTCTTCGCTGTCAATAGTCCAAATCTTTTTGAGTTCGATGATTCTGGGCTTCTACATCGGGGCGGGAGATGCTCGTATTGGCTCCAATCCCTTTGTCTTATTGCGAGATATGCACGCTGCCCCAATCTTCAATATGCGCAATTATCTAGAACAGATCGAAGGGACGGGGCTGAATCCGCTTTTGCAGAATTATTGGATGACTATTCACCCCCCAACCCTCTTCCTCGGCTTTGCTTCTACCGTAGTACCTTTTGCTTTTGCAATTGCAGGACTATGGACCAAAGATCACAAAGGCTGGATTCGTCCAGCACTGTCTTGGGCACTCTTTTCTGGGGCAGTTTTGGGTACTGGAATTTTGATGGGCGGGGCTTGGGCCTATGAGGCGCTTAGCTTTGGGGGCTACTGGGCTTGGGACCCCGTAGAAAATGCTTCCTTGGTGCCTTGGCTTATTATGATTGCAGGGATTCACACGGCTTTGGTGGCTAGAAATACAACACATTCCATCCGTTCTACCTATATCTTTTTTATTCTTTCTTTTGTGTTAATTGTCTACTCCACTTTTCTGACACGTTCAGGGGTGTTGGGGGAAACTTCTGTACATGCTTTCACCGAAATGGGGCTCGAGTGGCAGCTTATCATCTTTATGGCAGCTTGTGCGATTTGGCCTTTTAGCATGTATTTTGCTCGGGTCAAGGGCATTCCTAAACCTAAAAAAGAGGAATCTTCTTACTCTAGAGAGTTTTGGATGTTTGTAGGGGCTTTGGTCTTACTGTTTTCTTCTATCTTAATTACTGCAACTACTTCTATCCCTGTTTGGAATAAAATTGCAGATGGGTTTTCTTGGATGGTTGGTGGAGGAGATGTACCGAATATCGCTCCACCCGAAGATGAAATTGAGCATCACAACCGTTTCCAACTTTGGATTGGGGTCTTGATAGGTATTTTGAGTGGAATGGGGATTCTGATGCGGTATAAAATCCGAGAGGTCAAAAGCTCTTATCGCAACTTTTTATTACAGCACCTAGGACTTGCATTGGGGATTAGTGTAATCATAACTGTTCCTGTAATGCTTTGGACCGAAATTATAGCTTGGCAGTATTGGTTGTTGGTAGGAACTGGAATTTTTACCGTAGTGGCAAATCTAGATTATATCATTACGGTTTTGAGAGGGAAAATCATGGTTTCTGGGTCGGCGGTATCGCATATTGGTTTTGGCTTGCTAATGGTGGGGGTTGTCTTTTCGGGCGTACTCAAACGACCTATCTCCGAAGGCTTTACGTCTATTGAAGTCAATGATCTCAACCCTCAGTCCAAGAAAAATGTGTTAGTTGCCAAAGGGCAGGCGGTTTCCATTGCAGAAGGCTATACCGTAGAATATGTAAGAGATTGGGCAGAGGGCAACCAACAATTTTTTGAATTGGAGTTTATCAAACGAGATAGTAGTGGGAAAATTCTCAATCAGTTCAAAACGCATCCTAATGTCATTCGAGATTCACTGCCTCGAGGTAAATTCAAATTCCGAGCGGCCAACCCCAACACTCGACATTATCTGAATCGAGATGTATTTACCCTGGCTGTGCCTGGCTGGGCCTTCGAAGATGAGGAGGCTGAGCAAAAGAAAGCGGAGGAGGAAAAATGGAAATCTCATATTATTGAACAAGGAGACACCTTTTATACCAAAAAGCATTATGTGGTCTTTAGTACGGTGGGTACAGATCTTCCGGCAGAAGAAACTGGCTACCAATACCAAGAGGGAGATATTCCAATCACCGCCGTTTTAGAGGTGCATGATGTGGATTCCGATACCATGTGGGTGGCCAAACCTTTTCTCTACATTCGGGGAAGCCAACCTCAAAATATTCCGTATCAACTCAAAGAGATTGGGCTGACTTTCCGTTTTGCACAGATTTTACCGCAAGGCAAAGATAAAATGGAGATGCAAATCGATGTGCTCGATGGCAATCCTGATGGAGAATATGTGGTGGTGCAAGCCTTGATCTTTCCTGGAATCAACTGGGTTTGGTTGGGCTCTATTATGATGATGATTGGTCTTTTGATGGGAATGTTTCAACGAATGGGCTATGTCAATGGCAAGCAAGAAGAGGTTTAAGGGATGGTAGACTTCCGAAAAAGCGCAACCGCTAGTTAATATAAAAAACCGTACACAAATCGAAATTCAGTTAATTTTACTGAATCCTATGCCAAAGGAGTCCTTGGGACCTTTGGCATAGGATTCGAAAATATGTATGGTTTTATAATATTCAAAACCTAGAGGAATGCGAAAAAGTAATTTCACAGAAGCCCAAAAATTGGCAAT
>CAZOLU010000367.1:0-4515 GCA_964580485.1 uncultured Saprospiraceae bacterium
TGGTATTACGGTTTATCAAGAGCAGGTGATGTTGCTTTCGCAAAAATTGGCAGGCTTTAGCAAGGGGCAGGCGGATATGCTGCGTAAGGCAATGGGGAAGAAAAAGAAAAAGCTCATTGATCAATTACACCCCTTATTTATCAAGGGGGGGGAAGAGCGTGGGCATCCCAAAGAGATCTTGGAAAAAGTTTGGAAAGACTGGGAAGCCTTTGCTTCCTATGCTTTCAACAAATCGCATTCTACCTGCTATGCTTATGTGGCTTTTCAAACGGCTTATCTCAAGGCGCATTATCCAGCAGAGTACATGGCTTCCGTACTGACACATAATAAAACTATTGAAAGTGTCAACTTCTTTATTTCCGAGTGTAAAGTGCAGGGAGTTGAGGTCTTGGGGCCAGATATCAATGAGAGTAAAATGGATTTTTATGCCACACCTGATGGACGCATCCGTTTTGGATTGTCGGCTCTGAAAGGAGTGGGGGAAGGTCCTGTAACCGCCATTTTGGAAGCTCGAAAAGAAGGGGAATTTCAAAACTTTTTTGATGTTATCCAGCGGGTCAGCTTGCGATCTGCCAATAAAAAATGCTTTGAAAGTCTAGCATTGGGGGGCGCTTTTGATGCTTTTGGAATCAATAGAGCTTCTTATTTTGCTCCCTATGATGACAAGTACAGCTTTTTAGAAGCGGCTTTGCGTTATGGAAATGCCTACCAAAAACAAAAAAATGAAATGTCGGTTTCGCTTTTTGGGGATGCTGCCATAGGGGAAACCCTTCCTGAGCCTAAATTCCCAGAGGCGGAGGAATGGCCCTTGATGCAACGTTTGAAAAAAGAGAAGGAGGTCACTGGATTTTATCTTTCAGGACATCCTTTAGACGATTATCAAGTAGCCTACAATAGATTTGCAACTCCCATCAACCAAATTGAGCAGTATAAAGATCAAGAGATCGCAATTGCGGGAGTCTTAACAGCGGTACAGCACCGTTTTAGTAAAAAAGGTAATCCTTTTGGAAGCGTAGTCATAGAAGACTATGAAAGTAGTTATGACCTCATGCTTTTTGGAGAAACTTATCTCAAACACAAGCATCTCTTGAACCCTGATGCAGTACTTTATATTCGAGGAAAATATCAGGCTAGATGGAATGATCCTAGCAATTATGAATTGAGGGTGAATAGCATCCGCTTACTTGATGCTGTGCGAGAGGAAAAAATCAAAGGGGTGGTCATCAACCTACCTATTCAGCACTTGACACCCAAATTTATGGATCAACTGGATGACTTGTGCCACAAATATATTGGGGATCAGAATCTAGCAATCAACTTACTAGATGTACAAGAGAAAATCAAACTCAACTTGGTCGCTTTTGAACGCAAAATCAATGCGGATAGCTTATTTATTCAGGCTTTAGAAAAACTAGAGTTGGATTATAAACTCACCTAAAACTAGGCTCGATATGGAAAATGCGGAGCAACTGGCCTTGCGCATTAGAGAGGTGCTACTAGATGGACAATGGGTAGCAGGCACCAATTTTAAGCAAGAAATTGAACATCTGGATCTTAAAAAGGCCAATGCATCTTTTGAAGGACTAAATAGCATCGCTGCGCTGAGTTTTCATGTACACTATTATGTAGCTGGACTGCTCAGGGTATTAAATGGAGGTCCTTTGGATATACGGGATCAGTATAGTTTCGATATGCCTACTTTGGAAAAAGAGGAGGATTGGCAACAGCTCATCAAAAGTTTCACGACAGATGCTGAGCTGTTGGCCGCAAAGGTCGCCACCCTCTCCAAAGCAGAGCTCTTAGCAGATTTTGCTGATTCTAAGTACGGTAACTACCATCGCAATATCAATGTATTGATAGAGCACAGCTATTATCATTTAGGACAGCTGCTCATAATTAAAAAACTACTCCGTTTATAATCGTATTAAATCGTTGGTCTGATCATGAGAACTAATACTGAATACAAAAATATTTAGCCAGTTCCTCGGCTTTTTTGAGTCCTAGTTCTGCACTGCGGTTTAGATCTGCACAGGCTGAAATTTTATCATAAAGTTGGAGGTGACAGATCGCCCGATTGTAATAGGCTTCTGCATACTGATTATCCAGGCGAATAGCCGTAGTATAATCATCAATTGCTTTGAGTGGCATTCCAGTGAGTAAATTTAGATTTGCTCTGTTTTTGAATAGGATGGGATCATTGGGCAGTTCTTCAATAGCCTGATTTAGATCAAACCAAGCGCCTTCAAAATCTCCCATCATCTTTTTGGTCAAACCTCGGTTGAGTATAATTTCAGGCTGTGTTTCCGCTTGAAGGTCCGCCAGTTTTTCATAATCAGCGAGAGCTTCCTCCGTTTTTCCTATTTTTTTGAGTAATAATGCCCGATAAAAGTAAGCTTTTACCATATCTTTTTGCAGGCTAATAGCCTTGTCTAAAGAAGCTTTTGCACTTTGAAAATTTCCTTGATTGTTTTGAAGTTGCGCTTGATTATACCAAGCCAAAGAGCATTCGGGGTCCAACTCCAAAGCTTTAGAAACTACGGCATAAGCAGCTTCCTTATCTCCCTGTTGTTGTAGAATAAGTCCTTTTAGGTCATAAGCCAAGGATAAATCAGGGTATTGGTTGATGATGTTATTGATTAGGAATAAGGCAGTATCGAGTCTTTCATTTTCAATATCATCCAAGACTAATGCAATATCATTTACCACCCCGATACGAGCCAAGGAGTCGCTGATATTTCGTTCCAAAGCCTCATAATAATAGTTCATGCGTTGAAAATCGCTATATTCGATCAATGCTTTTTCTGGCGCAACTGCCATAACTTTGATCAAACCCGATTTGCCATGGTATCCATATACATCTGCTGCGTAGGGGTTGAGGCGATTGGCTCGCTCAACATCTGCTGCTGCCTCGTGCTGCATACCCACAATTCTTCTAAAACGTGCACGCATCACCAAAGGCTCTGCGGCATTGGGATTTTGGGATACGGCACTTTCTAATGTCAAAAAAGTGCCTTCATAATCAAAGGTTCTAAATTGTCGTTCGGCCTGCAAAAGCAAAGGCTGTACGGTAGCCAGTTGGTTTTCCGCAGTAAAGGTACGGCCTGTTACGGCATTATTCATCCTTGTACTTTGTGTAAAAGCAGGGAATTGAAATAAAAGGAGTAAACTGAATATAAGTATAAACCTGTTGTTCATAAGTAGCTGTTTTTCAAAGGTATAAAATATGTAGTTTATTACTAATAAAACAAAAAATCATGTCTTATTGTTCAAGTTCTTGCTTTTTATGCTCAATTGAAAAACAGGAGTTATCTCATAAATTTGCCAAAGTGGCAGCAGCATCATTAAGTGACTTTAAATCAACTGGATAGCAGAGACTTTTAGATAGACTAAGAGACCCAAAGACAAGACGTATATCATCTTGTCTTTGGGTCTCTTAGTCTAGTGTCTAGGAGTCTCTCATATTTTAGTTGATAGAGGGGGGGCTAATCGCATTCCCCTTTAGGGGTACAAACTTTGCCATCTATGGTTTCCAGTTTTTTGATAGGGTGAGTTTTTCGCCATTCTTGATAAGCTTTGCGAATGCTGTTGAGGAAAACGGCTTCTTCTTGAGCTCCAGAAATAGCATAAGCTTGGTCGAGCACGAAAAAAGGAACGCCTCGTACGGCTAAATTATTCGCAGTTTTGATGTCTGCCTGTACAGCTGCGGCATATTGCTGAGATTGCAGCGCAGTTTTAACTTCCGTTTTATCTAAACCAACTTCATGAGCTAGCTGAAGGAGCACCCCAAGATCATCTACATTCATTGCTTCTGTAAAATAGGCTTTCATCAAGCGTTCCTTCATTTCTAGTTGTTTGCCTTTGCTTTTGGCAAAATGCAATAAGGCATGCGCCTGCAAAGTATTCACCGCAATAGCCTTGTCTAAATGATATTCAAGCCCTAGTTCCGCCGCAATATGAGTCACCTGCTGCATCATTTGTAGTGCAGAGCTTTGGGGAATCGACTTGTATTTCACTAAATAGTCGACTACCGACATATTGGGGTCTGTTTTCATGTCAGGATTTAACTGAAAACTTTTGTATTCAATTTCAATATATGCTGCATCTTCAAATTTAGAGAGGGCATTTTCCAGTCTTTTTTTTCCAATGTAGCACCAAGGACATACAATATCACTCCAAATTTCTATTTTCATTTTCTTTGTAGTTTCAATTTTTTCAGATTTGGTTTCATTTAAAGTGTTGTAATTCATAGCAGAATATAGAGCACTTGATAATAAGACAAGCCCTAATATGAGGAAGATGGTTTTGCGATACATAGAAGCAGGTTTAAGGAATTTGAATCATATCGGTAAAATATAACAGTTTTAGCGAAAATATGTTTTGAGCCTCCTAGATAGAGCTCCACAAGCAAAGCGTCTCCAAATCAAGTTTGAAGACGCTCTGAAAGTGATGTAGTTCATCAACTTAATAAACTTATGATCCTTTTTTGACCAATTTGATACTAGTTTTTTGATTGAC
>CAZOLU010000368.1:0-4510 GCA_964580485.1 uncultured Saprospiraceae bacterium
AGAAAAGATAAGATTGGCTAAATTTTTACAAATTTTTAATAAAAAATATGGTTCACTTAAAAATTAGTGCAGCTCCCAAGGATAAAGCCTACAAGTTATTGCTTGAAAATGCACTAGAAACTTTGGAAGAAGCAGGGCAGATTGCACTCATTGGCGAAAGCCAAGAAAACCCCTTTGAAGCTTTTGAGGATGCTCAAAAACCAGTAGAATTATTGGTACTTTTGTTGAGTCCAGATTATCTGCTCAATCCTGAACTAGAAGATAAAGATCTTGCACCTGTATTAGCCAACAAACTTCTCAATTCTAAGCAGTTTTGGGTGCAGCCCATTTTACTTAGATCTTGTGATTATAGCCATAAACCTTATGCAGCTTACCCCAGTTTCCCAATTCCCGAAGGGCATCAGAAGGCTAGTCCAATTATTGGTGGAGCTTGGAGCTCAGAGGAGGAGGCCCTCAATAGTGTGGTTAATAGTATCAAGTTGGGGATTAGCTACATTCAGTCGCACAAAAAGAAAGGTACTAAAATGCTGACCCAACAAAAGGTATTGCTACTCACCTCAAACCCTAAGAATACGCAGAAGCTTGACCTGAATCAGGAGGTGATGAGCATTAAGAAATTACTACGCCGTTCGGATTTACGAGAACACTATGATATTGAATTGAGTCTGGATGTAACCAAGGAAGAATTATTGGAAACTCTGCTGCATGAAAAACCTGCTTTCGTGCATTTTTCTGGGCATGGTTTAGGTGAGAATGGCTTGTTGTTTTATGGTCAGGATGGTAAAGCGGTGAAGGCCTCTGGAGAAAGCTTAGCTAACCTCTTTCGACTTTTTAGTAAGTATATCCGCTGTGTTTTACTCAATGCTTGTTATTCCCAAGAACAGGCAGAGATTATCTCCATGCACATCCCCTATGTTATCGGAACGGATAATGCAATTTCAGACAGTAGAGCTATTGCTTTTTCCAAGGGGTTTTATACTGCTATCTTTCATGGAGAATCTATTGAAAGTGCCTTTGACATGGCGGTGGCTCATGTGGATTTTCAGAATCTACCCGCTTCTGCACAGCCCGTATTGTTTTCTAATGCCAAGGTCTTAAAAAGAGGAGGCGATACCTTTGTTGGTCAACAAACTGAACCTACTCGAGGTGTCGGTGATGCTGCTGAACCGGTGTTGGAAGAGGAAGAAGATAATAGCTTGTGGACCGATCCGAGGGATGGGCAAAGCTATCCTGTGCTAAAAATTGGGGAACAACTCTGGATGGGGCGGAACTTTAATTATGAGACAACAGGCTCCTTAGCTACGGAAAATCCCGATCAATACGGACGCTTCTATACTTGGGAGCAGGCGCTTGCTGCCTGCCCAAAGGGCTGGCACTTGCCTTCTAAAGCCGATTGGGAATGCCTGATAGACGAATTTGGAGGACTATTCGAAGCTGCTCAGGCCTTGAAATCTGCAGAAGGGTGGGAGGCGAATAAAAATGGAGATAATCGTAGTGGTTTTAATGCCTACCCTGCCGGGGAATATCAAGAACACCGCAAAGCTTTCTGGAATGTGGGCTATTATGTGCATTTCTGGACGGCTACCGACCTAACGGGTAGCACCTACAAGGGCGAAACATTGGCCTATCATGCACGCTTGTCTTATCAGAACAAACAGGTATTGCTACAAAGTAATTCTAAAACTAGGTTCTTTTGTGTACGGTATGTCAAAAACATAGCAGACTAAAGTCAAAATTAGGGCTGACCTAAGTCATCAAAAATATAGGTAACCAGGGGTAACTTTGAAAAAATAAGATTTCTGATTTTTATAAAAATAGCCTGTGTCTTGGTTTCATCAGCCCAAAACCGACTTCGTCGAGGTCAACGTCTTAGATAATTTCTACCAGACTTCCTCTTTTTATCCCATGCCAGTGGTGATGTGTACCACGGTTTCAGAAAATGGATTAACCAATATTGGAGCTTATTCGCTGTGCTTTCCTTTTGGGATTTCTAAGGATCATTATATGATGCTCATTAGTCGATCCACCTCCAATACCGCTGAAAACATTCGGGAGCGCAAAACAATTGCCTTAAATTTTATTCCCTATGATAAACGTTACCTTAAAAATGCAGTGGAGTTGGGTTACCCTGGAGAAACGACAGAAGAAAAGCTGGAAGAAAGTATTTTTAGCCTAATTCCATCTACTCGTTCAGAGGAGGAAAAACAAATAGGATTGGCTTATCCCGAAATTATTCAAGAAGCGGTACAGGTCTTTGAGTGTACCGTAGAGAAGTCGGATATTTTTCACTACGATGGACCAGAGATTGAAGCACATTTTTTATTGCATATTGATAAAATTGTAATGCAGGAACGCTATGCGGATGCCCTGAAAACAGGCAAAGGCTTTCCCATTTTACCTATTGATTTTGGCTATAGAGATAGCCGCTGTTTTTGGTTTAGTAAACATTCACATCCTTATGCAGAGCCTATTCCCAAATCCAAGGGAATCAGTACCGATGCTGTTCAATATCAGGTAGAGCGCATGGATAGTGCGGTGAAGTGGGACCCCGAAGCTTATGTAAAGTTGGTGAAAGTACCTCGAATTTTCTTAAAAATGGTCATCTCCAAAATTAATGAAGCTGCTAAAAAAGAAGGGGTTGAATTGGTTACCGCCGAATTTTTGGAGCAAGTCAACAAAAAAAGGCATTAACCCCCAGCCCAATTACTTGGAATGCGCTCCATCAAGCCATCTCCAAAAGTCTCGTAAAGTTGGAGTTCATCCATGTGAATATAGCCAATATGACAGCCACAGCTAGCATTTACACAATTCCTAGCCTTTAGAGCATGCTCTACACCTGTATAAATATTCCCAATTTGCTCCTTAATAAAATGACAGCGATACATATTCCCCTCGCCATCTACTGAAAAGCTAGTTAGCCCCGCCTGACAAGACTTTCCCAAACTTGGATGCCGAATATTGTTATAATGAAACAGGGGGTCGATTGCCTCTAAAAAATCTAGGTCTGCGCTAGAATAGTAATTTTCTATTCGCTTGTAAGCATTAACCCAAAAATAGGTGGAGGGAGAAAGGCGTTGGCGCATTGCTGCAATCAATTCAAAATCTTCTTTCAACCCAACCATCCCCACACTATATCGAATCCCCATTGCATTGAGCTGTTTTGTTTTTTCTAAAAAAGCATCCAAAGAAAGTTGACTGGGGTGGTAGGTGGTCCAAAGTGCAAAGCTATGGCGATTCACCTGCTGCATCCAAGCCGTAGCGCAAGAGAGATTGGTTTGTATCGCTACTTTATACACTTGTGGCAAATGACTGAGTCGGGTCATCGCTTGTTGGTAATGTTTCCGAATCAAGCCCTCTCCCCAAGGGGTGAATAGAATCCCGATATGTTCAGTTCTGCCCTCCACCCAATTGCAGAAACGCTCTAGCTGTTTGGCATCTTCTAGGAGTTCTGCTCTTGTGTTTTTTGTTTTGGCAAAAGGGCAGTAGTGGCAACTATAATTACAGCTAGATAGTTTACCTCGGTATAATATGTGCCATTTCTTATTCATATAAAATATATTGTGGCTTTTGAACCAAAATGTAGGCGTCATGTTTGGAGATATGAACAATATTTCCTACTTTTTATTCGATCTAGATGATTATCTAGTTTGCTTTAAAATAATGCCTTCAACCCAGAATTTTTTAATTCCTCTACAAAAAAGATAGCATTATGATACAAGAAGCCATAACACATCTCAAACAAATTCAAGCAGAAAGTGGAGAATTTACACTTTATCGTGGCAATATCATAAGGTTCCAACCCTCAGAGATAGCGTCTAGAGATGTGGAAAAGACGGCTGATGGGGTTTTTATTTTTAATGAACTTTGCCAAGAAGGGCTTGCTGGAGTTGTTGTGGATTTAAGAAATCTGAAAAAAGGAGTGACCAAAGAAGTCCGAGACTATACTGCGCAGCAACTACATGGTCGCTTGTATGGTTCTGCTATTTTGGTGGACAGTAGCCTTTCTCGGATTATTGGAAATATTATGCTCAACTTTCTACCTCAAGGGCCGCATCGGCGCAAAATATTCAATAGCTTAGAGGATGCTATCAGCTGGCTAGATCGAGAAAGAGCTGAAAGTCAAGCTACATAGCAGCTTATTACATCAACTCAAAGGCCTGCATTTTTTCCTGTATTTCCTGCGAATACAACCAAGGTCCAATGACATCTGAAAGTTCAAAACCATCATAATTCAACTGAAGGCGATCTGTATATTTATCAACAACTAGCCGCAAGTCCAAAAGTTCCTCTAACTGAGGATAGTCTTTCAATGCTAGACTGCCAAAGTGTTGATGGTATTGATGCAGATCCAAATAGCTGCCTTCCAGCAAAGATTTGATGATATAGCGTCTTTTTTGTTCGTCTAGATTCAACTCAATACCATAATTGGCTTGAGCAAATTGTGCATCTGTCCATTGGTTGTAATCATGAATAATTTGTTTAACGCCCTTTCTACCCACCGCATAATCAG
>CAZOLU010000369.1:0-4488 GCA_964580485.1 uncultured Saprospiraceae bacterium
ATCCATGAAAAATTTGTATTGCCTATTTTGGCTATCCGTACTAACCACAAGCCTCTTTGCTCAGAATCCCTACCCAAATCGATGTGCCTTTGATCATGCAGTACAGCATGCAGAAGCCCAGTATCCTGGTTTTGAAGCCAACTATTTAGAGCTTTTTGAAAGAGCTAAACGTATGGCTGCTGAAAACAACTGGAGCCGTTCTAACTATACCATCCCCCTAGCCGTGCATGTGGTTTGGAAAGACAGTGCCCAAAACCTCCCCGAATGTAAAATCATTGAGCAAGTAGACATTCTCAACGAAGCCTATCAGCGTTTGAACCCCGATACGGCCAACCTACGCCCTATTTTTGATCCTGTGGTGGGCAACCCATCTATTAGTTTTCGTCTAGATACCATTATTTGGAGATCAACGACTACGGATTTTTTCTCAGGTGGGCTGTTGCCTGATATTGGCGTTTCCGATCAGGTCAAGCACGATTCTTCGGGAGGTAGCGATGCTTTAAATACAGCTCAATACCTCAACATTTGGGTTTGTAATCTAGGAGATGGGGGACTATTGGGCTATGCCTACCCACCTGCGGGTCTATCCAATTGGCCAGCTGATTCTGAAGCACCAACACCTGGAGATGATGGAGTGGTGGTAGATTATCGTACCGTAGGCCGTGACAACCTCTACACTACCGCTAATCAAACCCTCAATACTCAAGGTCGTGCGGGAGTACATGAGGTAGGGCATTACCTTGGGTTGCGACATACTTGGGGTGATGGGCTGCTGAGTATTTTGGGGATTCCAGATTGTAATGCAGATGATGGGGTGCAAGATACGCCCAATACGGGGGTTCCTTCCAATTATTCCTGCGATTCTACCCAAAACACCTGTGGAGCTGGATCTCCTGGTGACTTGCCAGACATGATTGAAAACTATATGGACTATGCTGATGAGAGTTGCCAAAATAGCTTTACCCTAGGGCAGATTGCTATTATGCATGGGGTATTGAATGTAGAGCGTGATAGCTTGGCGCTTGCGCCATTACCTACTGGCCCTGCTCGCCCTGCCAATGATGCACAACCTCATGCTCTAGGGTTGACGGTCAATACCGATGGAACTTGTAATGCCATTACTTCGAGTACCAACCTTTATGCGAGTCCATCTATGAGCGCATGCGCAGGCAATAGTGCCAATGATGTATGGTTTAGTTTTGAAAATAGCACTACGGGGTTGATTGTAGACCTGAGCAATATTACGGCTACTGCTGGAGCAGGAACAAACATGGCTTATGAAGTCTTTAGCGGGGCTTGCGGAGATTTGCAATCTATTTTCTGTTCTAACAATACCAATGATACGCTTTCTGGGCTGAGCTTAGGAACACATTTCATCCGAGTGTACAGCAGCGATGCAACTTCTAGCCAATCTTTTGATATTTGCTTGCAATCTTATGGTACGATGGTCGTTGGAACCTCGATGGTCGAAGCTTTGGCGAATGATATACGGGTGTACCCCAACCCTTCTACTGGGCGTTTTGTGGTGGAAATTCCTGCTCAATCTACTTTCAATGGTATCTTGGAGGTAAAAAATGTACTGGGGCAGCGCATCAGCAATCCCGTACAGATTGATAATTTTGCTTCTACGGTGGAGTTGGATTTATCTATGTTGGATAATGGGATGTATATCCTTGAATTTAATGTGGATGGAGAGCGTTTTGTGAAGAAGGTGGTTTTGAATAAGTAATTGGAAAAATTCTTGGTTCTAGAGCTGTCGATTCATTTTGGAAATAATATTTTTATTCCACTTATGAGTTGACAGCTCTTTTTGTATTTTTACGATGATTTTTAACGAAAGGCGCCGCGATGAAAGCTAGTAGGCTTTTGTAAAAGCCTAGACAGCAGCTAAAAGCAGCTGCTGGCCGCAAGCTAGCGACCGTAGCGGATCTCGACCTTTAGGCGAGATGCCCCAAATAAAAACAAACATCCTGTCTTAAAGTCTAAAGTCTTTTCATCTCATAATCTAGTATCTAAAGATCTAATTAACATGAAAAAAATAAGTGCAGATATTGTCTATCCCATCAGTGCAGCCCCTATTGAGCATGGGGTAATAGTCTTGGATGAGCATGGGAAAATTTTGGAAATTGGCAAGCGGGAGGATTATGATGCTGGGGATGTAGAAGTGCATCAAGGTGCGATCATACCTGGCTTTATCAATACACATTGTCACTTGGAGCTTTCTCACATGTTGGGGAAGGTAGATACTGGAACGGGCTTGATTCCTTTTATCAAAGGTGTGGTGACTAAGCGGAATATGGCGCAGGAGTTGATCTTGGATGCGATCGAAAGAGCTGAACAAGAGATGATTGAAGGGGGAATTGTTGCAGTGGGAGATATTTCGAATGTGCCAGATACTTTTGGGCAAAAAGCAAAGGGCAACCTGCGTTATTATACCTTTGTCGAGAATTTTGATTTTTTGCAAAATGGGAATGCCCAGGCGGAATTTGATAAATATAAAGCGGTTTATGATCAATTGGAATTGACTGCAGGCAGCAAGAAGGCGATGGTGCCACATGCCCCTTATTCGGTTTCTGAAAAACTTTTTGGCTTGATCAAGGACGTAAATGAGGCGGAGCTGGCAACGATTTCGATTCATAATCAAGAGACGCCTCCCGAGAATGAGCTCTTTTTGTATGGCAAAGGGGGATTTGTAGACTTTTATGGAGAATTTGGGATTCCGATGGATCAGTTTCAACCCAATGGTCGTCCTTCGATTCATTATGCTCTGGAGCACATGGATAGTCAGCATCGCACGCTTTTTGTACACAACACTTTGACGAGCGTAGCGGATATTCGCTTTGCGCAAGATTGGAATCCTCAGACCTATTGGGCGACTTGTCCGAATGCGAATCTTTATATTGAGAATCGTTTGCCGTTGTATCAGAATTTTCTAGATACGGATGCTAAGGTGACGATTGGAACGGATAGTTTGACTTCTAACTGGCAGCTTTCGATTTTGGAGGAGATGAAGACCATCGCAAGATTTCAGTCTTATGTCCCTTTTGAAACGATTTTGAAATGGGCAAGCTTGAATGGTGCCGAAGCTTTGGGCTTTGAGGCGGATTTGGGCAGTTTGGAAGTGGGGAAAAAGCCTGGGGTGAATTTGATTTATAATACCGATGCGGAGCAGGGTTGGTTGCATGCCGATGCGAAGGTAAAGGTGTTGGGGTAAACAATCGTTCTAGGGTTAAAACCCTAGAACAACCTCTTATTTCTAATTAGAATCCTAAAATACGGACATTTACCATTTATAGATAGATCTTTCCCATCATCACCTTTTCTAAATTTGATGATCTCAAATTGATCAGGATTGAACTTATGGAGAAAAGTTATAGGTACTCCCATAGCACCTTTATAGTCTGAGGGGATATCCTTTGTTTTATTGACGTTAATTCCATTATAATTGTCATATTTGGAATATAAGTCCTCGTTTCCAACATATTTCTTGCTAAGTAGAATATCCTCCTGACGCTTAAAATTATTTAGATTGGTTAGCCATAAACAATTGTTTGGCGAAACTATTCTATTTCCATTGCTATCTATACGAGCTTCTGTTCCATAGAGTTCATAGTGTTCTGGTACAATAAAACCAGAAATACCTCTTCCAAGATTTATCCCAAGCCAAGCCTTATTTTGTTTAATTAGTTTGAAAATTTCCTTGTAAGTAATCGCATTGATATTTCCAATAATCAAAAATTTTTTGTCATGTGCTATCAATTGAGCTACAAAGCTTCGAAATAGGGAAAAAGGGGGGTTCGTAACAACAATATCAGACTGCTTCAGCAAGGCAATACTTTCGGAACTCCTAAAGTCACCATCTCCCTTAAAGTAAATAAGATCTGCGGCATTTGGCTTAGTAGTTTCTTCTTCTGAACCTGTATATTCGTAGTAAAACCCATTTTCGACTTTTTCATTACTGAATAAATCTAATTTTTGTTCTCGATAACAAGCTGCAATCAGTTTTTTTAAGCCTAGCTTTTTAAAGTTCGTTGCGAAGTAATTGAAGAAGTTACTGATTTGGGGATCATCACAATTACAGTAAACCACTTTATCTTTGAAGTGACTTTCATAATGTTGCAATTCACTTTCTATGTCTGAAAGTTGTGTATAAAATTCATCACTTTTAGCTTTTTTGGCTTTTTGTAATAGCTTGTTGTTAGCATTTCTTGCCATGACTTTCTCTTATTTACTTTTAGTTAGTTGTTTGAACAAATCACTTCCCAATACTTTGAGCGAGGTTTTTGAAATTTCGATCATAATATCAAACATCTCTTTAGTGTCCCATTTTTCTCCTTTACCTTGCGTATAAATAGATGTTGCTTGAAGCATAATTGTTTTATCTCTATGCTTAATAAACTTATTCTCACACAAATTTGTATTTATTGGCATTCCATAATTTGCAGTAGTTAATCTGTCTAATCTATTCAATGTTCCCAAATCGTATTC
>CAZOLU010000370.1:0-4488 GCA_964580485.1 uncultured Saprospiraceae bacterium
ACCTTCACGAATAGCTTCTGTCAAGTAATTGATAATAATTTCAATAGCTTTGGAAGCATCATCGTTGGTAGGAATAGCAAAATCCACTTTAGAAGGGTCTGCATTGGTATCTACCATACCAATAGTAGAAATGCCCAATCTTGTAGCTTCTGCCACAGCAAGGTGCTCATGTGTAATATCTACAATCAACAAAGCATTGGGCAAACGATTGAGTTGCGCTACACCACCAAAAATACGATGAAGTTTGGCATGAGTACGAGTCATCGTCAGACGCTCTTTTTTGGTAATATTCTCCAAAGTACCATCATTGAGCATACGCTCGATACTTTGCATCTTTCTAACTGATTTACGAATCGTAGAAAAGTTGGTCATCATTCCCCCCAACCAGCGATCTGTTACAAAAGGCATGTTGACACTTTTGGCTGCTTTTTCTACAATAGCACGAGCCTGTTTTTTGGTACCAACAAAAAGGATTTTCTTACCCGACTTGGCCATTTGGCGAAGAGCTTTAGCAGCTTCTTCCAAAGACTCAAGTGTACGGTTTAGGTCGATGACGTGAATACCTTTGCGCTCCATGAAGATGTAAGGGCGCATTTTAGGATTCCACTTGCGTTTCATGTGGCCAAAATGACAACCAGCATCCAATAACGCTTTATAAGTAGGTGTTTGCATATTTTTTGAATATTAATAAATTCCAACAATAAAAATAAATTAACGCTTAGAGAACTGGAAGCTCTTACGAGCCTTAGGCTTACCATACTTCTTACGCTCTACAGAACGAGGATCGCGCTTGAGGTATTTCTTGGCTTTTAGTGGCGCACGAAATTCTCCGTTGATTTCGACCAAAGCACGAGAGATACCCAAACGGATAGCTTCTGCTTGACCTTTAATTCCACCACCATTGACGTTAATTTTCAGGTCGTAGATGTTTTGTACTTCTACTTCCTCTAGGGGTGCTACTACTTTATTTTGGATATGAACTACAGGGAAATATTCTTTCAGATCTTTACCATTGATACTGATATTGCCGCTTCCTTGACGCAGATACACTCGCGCTACAGCAGCCTTTCGTCTTCCCATCGCATTGATTATTTCCATAGGAGATCTCTACGTTTTATTGGTTAAAGGATAATGGCTGAGGCTTCTGAGCAGTGTGAGGATGCTCACCACCTTCATAAACAAATAATTTTTTGATAACGGCACGCCCTAATTTACTTTTGGGCAACATACCTTTGACTGCATTTTCGATGAGCATGGTTGGCTTCTTGGTCAACAATTCTCTTGCTGTCATTGATTTTTGACCACCTGGATAACCAGAATAAGTCAAGTATACTTTATTTTTCATCTTCTTTCCAGTCAATTGTACTTTCTCTGCATTGAGTACAATGATATAGTCACCACAATCTACGTGTGGGCTGTAAGAAGCTTTGTTTTTCCCGCGAAGAATAGGAGCAATTTGAGAAGCCAAACGTCCGAGCGTCTGCCCTTCCGCGTCAATAACCCACCAGTTGCGTACAACGGTCTCCTTCTTTGCAGACTGTGTTTTATAACTCAGCGTATCCACAATTTCTACATTTTTGATTTTAGTAAAATAATTTTCATTAGTGAGGCTTTGGCGAGCGCCCTCGGGCAAGGCTTCTCCAAAGCGCTTGCAAATGTACAACTTGTATTCTTTTTATAAAAGCATTTTAGCAACTTTTTTCAAAAATACATTTATAACCCATTGAAAAACAGCAGAAAAATCGCACAAAAAAAACAAAAGCCATTGGATAAGGCTCTTAAATGAGCTTGGATTTTATAAATAATCTCCTTCAATTACTTATCGCCATAACGTATTTCATTTTCTTTTTGGCGTTTGGCTTCCTTGAGCTTTCGCTTTTTAGCCTTTCTAGCTTGCTTTCGTATCTTTTTTAGTTCTTTAAGTCGTTTGCGATAGTACTTTTCGTCTTCTTTGGAAGGGCTGATTTGTCGGCCCCAGAGGACTTCGGCTACATACTTATTTCGTTTAGTAATTTCATCATCATCAGGCTCATTGTCGTTGGTCGAAATACTTGCCCGGATAACGTCCATACGGCGATCTGTAATTTTATTTCCTTGGAGATCGATTCGCTCTAAGAAATCAAAGTTCACGATGCTAGGTGGTAGGTTCATAATGTCATTAGACTGTAAATACAAACGCTTCATGCCCCAATCTCCCATATTTTCAGGAAGTTCGGAGAGTTGATTAAAATTCAAACTCACCACTGCATAATTGGTTACCAAAAATATGGTATCCCCTACCGAGCTGATGTTGTTGTAATCCAGATAAAGGCGTTCTAAGTTAGGGATTCGAGCCAATACATCGGGAACCGTTTTGAGTAGGTTATGATCTAAATAGATCGTTTTGAGCTTAGTCATTTGCTCAAAGGGAGTTTTGGGATCCAAGGATTCAATATCATTTTCTCCGGCAGAAAGTAGCTCTAGGGCTTCCAATTGAGCAATGGTAGGAGGTAGGGCACTAAGGTCATTATTTCCTAAGTGTAGCTCTTTCAAGGCCTTTAAAGCAACAATACTATCGGGTAGGGATGTTATATTATTGCTATTAAGATACAAATACTCTAAAGCTTTCCAGCCATCAATGGTTTCTGGTAAGGTGCTAAGACTATTGCTATTGAGGTATAGCTTATTCACCTGCTTTAATTGCCCAATGTTAGGAGGGAGGATCTTGAGCTGATTGTGATCTAGGTAAAGGCGTTTTAAACTACTTAAATCTCCAATTTCATTTGGCAAGCTCTGCAGTTGATTAAACTCTAAACGCAGCAATTCTAAATTTTGTAATTGACCAATTCCCGCAGGTAGGGTACTAAGTTGGTTGTATTCCAAACAAAGTTTTTCTAGACCCGTTAATTGACCAATTCCTTCAAATAGTTGCTTGAGTTGGTTGTTGGAGGCAAAGAAAAAACGCAATTTCTTGAGCTGATCGAGCTCTGCAGGCAGCACAGATATTTGATTATGATCCAGCGCAAGCACCTCCAAATTTTTGAGTCCACTAAAACTCGCTGGTAAAGCCGTAATTTTGTTGTGATCGAGAAGTAAGGTGTTCAAGTTTTTGAGTCGACCAAGGGATGCAGGCAATTGGGTAATATTGTTGTTTTCTGCCGCTAAAAACTCCAGTTTTTCGAGTTCATGAATACGCGCTGGTAGTAAGCTGATCTCATTTTCGTCGATATAGAGTCGACGCAATGATTTGAGCTGAGTGATGTCATCTGCAAGTGTTTTTAGCTGATTTCTAGAGAGTTTAAGTTCTACGAGATTGGGGAGGTCAAAAAGCCCTGGAGGCAATTCGCCGAGCTGGTTGTCTTGCAATTCTAAAAAGACCAAGCTTTGTAGCAGACGAATACTGTCGTTTAAGCTGGTGAGTTCCTGTCCACTTAGATCCAAATGATAGACTATTTCCTTTTTCTCGATGGCTTCATCCAGATTATCATAGGTAATTCGTTGCTGACTCACCTTTGCTTTTTGTTCTTCACTGAGTTTTACATGAAACACAACATCTACACTATCTAGAATTTCAGGAGGGATGGAGCTAATTAGCTCATAATTGGCATATACTTTTTTAAGTGATTTTATTTTAAAAATCGCTTCTGGCATCTCCTCAAAGCGATTGTTGGACATCATAATCTGCTCCAACTTGGGGAGGACTAGGATAGAATCGGGTAGCTCATCAATATAGTTGTCTTCGATATTGAGAATTTGCAAATTTTTGAGAAAGCCAATACTGTCGTTCAGCTCTACCAATTTTTTGCCTTTGAGATTGAGCAAGCGAATAGGATAGTCAGTAGAGACGGCATCAAGCATACTATAAGCTACCCCTTGAGCTAACTCGGCCTCTATATTTTGGGGATTTTGAGGTTGAGCCCTCAATACAAAAGAGAAAAGTAGAGGTGCACAGCAAAACAATAGGCGGAGGGCTGTTGCGAATTGGGCTTGCATCATAGAGCTGGTTTCTTAGGTTTAGGATCAAATTGAGTTGTACAAACTTACACAATCTATATGAAACTGCCCATTTACACATCAATTAATTTTATGTTAGAAATTGGGATAAAGATAAAGGATGTTGGTTTTGGAGTCCAACATCCTTTATTCATTTTGCTCTAATTATGCTTTGGGCTTTTTGGTAATATGCCGTTTCTTATTGGGATCATCATCACCACTACTACCACCACCGCCACCATCGGCAGCCTTATCCTCTGCAGCTTTTTTGGCATCCAAGACCATTTGAAAGTTATTAACAATAGCCCCCACTACCAAATTCATGAGCAAATATGCTGCAATGATCATCCAGGATACATGATAAAGTGTTTTGACATAGTTTGGAATTTGAGGTGCTGCTACATTCCGACCTTCTGCCTTAGTAAATTCATTTTCAAGCATATTGTAGCGCAAGTCTGTCCAGTCCTCTCCTGTAAGAATTCGAAAAAGAGTGAAAAAAGCTTCTCTTCAATCCAG
>CAZOLU010000371.1:0-4486 GCA_964580485.1 uncultured Saprospiraceae bacterium
GAGTTCTTTCTTGCTATTTTTTGTTTCAAACAATTTTATAAGAAAACCCTGATTACATCATTCATTTTCTTAGTGAATTGAATTTTTAATTCTTAAACGCTTACAAAGTACTTTAGCAGCCCATGCTACTCATGCTTCTTCTTATCGTCCTGTTTCTTTTGGCTTCAGGATTTTTCTCTGGGATTGAAATTGCCTATGTTTCAGCTAATCGACTACGTATTGAGCTAGAAAAGAAAAAAGGCAGTAGAAAAGGCCTGATACTCGCTCAACTGATTGAAAAGCCTTCTCAGTTTTTGGGGACTACCCTTGTGGGAAATAATATTGTACTCATTATTTTTTCTATCCTAACCGAAGACTTTATTCTCAACGAAAAATATTTGGGTCTGGAGGCTGTACTTCCAGATGAGTTCATCAAACTTATTACCATTACATTAATGACAACGGTGGTGGTTTTAATTTTTGGAGAATTGCTGCCTAAGGTTACCTTTCGTGCTACGGCCACTTCTAGCCTTTTCCTTTTTGCCATGCCCTTTTATATTGTTAAATGGGTACTTACTCCTGTAGTTTGGGTGATGGTTCAAAGCTCTTATGCTATATTACGCATTTTCTTGGGGCTAAAACCTGAGGATGATGAAAAGGTCTTTACTAAGTTGGATTTAGAGCATTTTATCAAAAGTATTCGCCCAGCTAATATTGAAGAAATTGATCAAACCCTTTTTCAAAATGCACTATATATCAGTACCGTTAAGGTAAAAGATTGTATGATCCCTCGGAATGAAATTCAGAGTATTGACATTAGCTCAAGCATAGAGGAACTTCGACAAAAATTTATCGAAAGCCGCATCTCTCGCATCATTGTTTATGATGGGGATATTGATGAGATCAAAGGCTATGTGCATCACCAAAAGCTATTGGAACATCCCCCAACTATCAAAAGTATTCTTTTTAAAATCCCTGTCGTTCCTGAGTTTATGGCTGCTCGTGATTTAATGAATCGCCTTATTAAGGAAAAGGTGAATATTGCTTGGGTGGTAGATGAATTTGGGGGTACCGCAGGTATTGTTACTTTGGAAGATATTTTAGAAGAAATTTTTGGGGATATTTCGGATGAATATGATCCCGAACCCCTACAACAAAAAGTCTCGGAGGATGAGTACCTCTTTGCAGGTCGCCTGGATATTGATTTTCTCAATGAAGAGTATCATCTAGATTTACCTGAGAGTGAGGCTTATCATACCCTATCTGGGTTTCTAGTAACAGAGTTGGAAGCCATACCTGATGAGGGGAATAGTTTTCACATGGGCAAATATGAATTTGTCTTTGAAAAGGTAAGTGATACTCGTATTGAGGTGGTACGCTTGAAACGGCTTTTCGAGTCGGATTATGAGGAGGAAAACTAAGCTTTAACGCCCACCTCGACCTTTAGCACTTTCGGGGTCTAACAATTCTCCTCGACCTTTATTATTACGGTTTGTATTTTGAGCAGGCCGCCGCCCTTCGGTATCTAAGTTGATGACCAGCTCATTGTCCCAGCCAGCTCTTAATGACAACTGTTGTGATCGAATGACAAACTCAGCTTGTTGCTGACGTGCATAATCTCCATTAGACCAACGCCCATTTCCATCATCATCAACAATCACCTGCAAAAAATACGCTTTGGCTTGCAAGCCCTTATAAGTTCGGTTTAGAGAATCTACACCTGAAAAGCTCAACTCCTCCAAAACATTTTCTTCTTTATCCAATAATTGTAAAATGTAAGACTTGCTGCTATCTGCATTGATGACTTTGGCTAGGATATTCCCCAAATCATCTTCTGTTAAAACCTTATAATTTAGGATAACACTATCTTGGTTCGACTGTCCCCATAGGTCCTGAACAGCTTGGGGCTTCAGCAATAGGAGATTGCGTTCTTTTCCCCATTGAGTTGGGCTTAGTTGTAATTTTCGAGGATTGAGGCTATCTATTTCTATATTGGTAATTTTGAATGTAGTGGAATCTGCTTGAAAAGTAATTTTACTAGTATCCCATTCCATAATGGCCTGAGGAAACAACAATTCGATGGGCTGCCCAGGCAATACAACTTGCAGCTCTTCTTTTTTTTGCCGAGGGGAAGGAGTAGCTTCTGCTTCTGCTAATTGAAGGGGAGCATACTCCAACTCTTCCGACCATTCCAGCTTTAGGGTATCACTAAAGTTAGGGGTTTCAAGCAGCATTTCTACTTTTGATACAGGGTTTTTAAACCAAAGATAAAGTTGGTCTTGATCTTGGAAGTATTGATAATCTAGCTGTGCTGGAAGCAGTGGCTTTAGTTGGACAGTATCGTAGAGGTTTTGATTAAACTGTACTCGTGCATATCCTTTGGAGCTTGGATCGGTTTTAGAAATTCTCAATGCTTCCAACTCCTTGAACATCCGCATACGCAAACGCCCAGAAGAGGTACTATCACTCAACCAAATTGGCTCAGGGTGAAAGGCTATGGCTTCGGAAGGTTGATCAAAGAGATAGTTGGAGTTTTGATCATCTAATGCAAAAACTTTGAAGGAATCTTTTCTGATATTCTCAAACTTAAACTGTCCGTTTTTATCTGTTTTGGCAACATAAAAAGGCCGTTCGGTTTTGGGTACAGAATCGGCTAGATTGTCATACAACATTACCCAAACCTCTGCCTTAGGCGTTCCCGTTTCCGCATCAATAATCTCTCCAGCCAATTTCAAAGAATCGATAAAATCACCCGTAGAAAATACAAAGCGTAAGTTTTTAGCCACATTTCCTTCGGTGTAGTCGGCCACTGCATCTCCAAACTGGATCGTATAGGTTGTATTGGCTCTCAGTTCTTCTTTAAAATTGACTACTACACTTTTGTGCTTGACTTCAATTTTTGGTCGTTCGGTCATAGGGGGAGAAATCAAGACCTGACTATATGCATTTTGTAAAACAATCCATTCATTAAAGGTTAGGATCACTTCATCATCATCAAAATTCGTCTGATAATTTGGAGTAGAATATTTGCTAGGATCAACAACTGGGGCGGTACTGTCCTTTGGCCCACCCGTCAAAGGCTGCTGCTCTGCACAGCTTTGCAGAAGCATAAGTCCCAAAATTACTATACCTATAATTCTATTCATCTTCTAACCTAAAATTAGCGTATAAATTAGCCTTGCATCAAAAATCCGACTTAAAGTGAAACTGAATCTCGGGATAATCTTGCTGTGCAGTGCTCAACATCCACTTCGACTCTGCCAAGTACACATCTCGACCATCCTTATCCTTGGCCATAAAATTCGATTTTTTCCGCATAAACTCTTTTAGCTCGGCCTCATTATCGGAGGTGATCCAACAAGCCTTATACAATTGCACAGGTTCATAGCGGCATTTAGCTCCGTATTCATGCTCTAGGCGATACTGCAAAACATCAAACTGCAATTGGCCTACCGTACCAATAATTTTCCGATTGTTTGAGGTTTTCTTAAACACCTGCGCAACCCCCTCATCCATCAACTGATCAATTCCTTTGTTCAATTGCTTGGTTTTCATGGGGTCAGCATTTTCTATATATTTAAACATTTCTGGAGAAAAACTTGGAATTCCTTTGAAATGTAAGACCTCTCCTTCCGTCAAGGTATCCCCAATCTTAAAATTCCCCGAATCATAGAGCCCCACAATGTCTCCTGGATAGGACTCATCTACAATTTCCTTTTTAGCCGCCATGAAGCTGGTAGGGTTGGAAAACTTTATTTTCTTATTTTTCCGAACATGCAAATAGTTGGTGTTCCGCTCAAATACCCCAGAGCATATGCGCATAAAGGCAATACGATCTCGGTGGCGAGGGTCCATATTCGCATGAATTTTAAACACAAAGCCTGTAAACTTATCTTCCAGGGGCTCTACAACACGCTCCTCTGTTTTGTAAGGGTAAGGACTTGGTGCAATTTCTACGAAACAATCCAACATTTCCTTTACGCCAAAATTGTTGATGGCCGAGCCAAAAAAGACAGGCGACAGCTCACCTTGCTCATAAGTCTCTTGATCAAACTCTGGATAAACTGTAGTCACCATCTCAAGTTCCTCTCGCAAGGTTTCCGCAGGCTCCTCCCCGATATAGCCCTCCAATTTAGGGTTGTTGATATCTTTGAATTCTAGAGCATTCCCATACTTGGTATTGGGAGCAAAGAGGTTTAGTTTTTCCCCATAAATATCATAAACCCCCTTAAATTCAGTCCCCTCTCCTATGGGCCAACTCAAGGGGCAGGTAGTTAAGCCCAGTTTTTGCTCCAGCTCATCTAGCAAATCCATGGCATCTTTTCCTACACGATCCATTTTGTTGACAAACACGATAATAGGTGTAGCTCGCATCCGACAAACCTCTACCAGCTTTTCGGTCTGTGCCTCTACCCCCTTAGCCACATCTACTACAACGATCACACTATCCACAGCCGTTAGGGTTCGGTAGGTATCTTCTGCAAAATCTTTGTGTCCAGGAGTATCC
>CAZOLU010000372.1:0-4467 GCA_964580485.1 uncultured Saprospiraceae bacterium
AAATGAGCACAGCAATATCGGGGTATTCCTCTTTGAGCTGTTCAAGGCATTCAAGGCCCGAGCCTTTGGGCATATTGATGTCGAGCAAAATAAGATCCGGGGCATGTTCGCGAAGTTGTGCAAAGAGTTCTTTGGGCCCATCGGCCTCGGCAATGACCTGATAGCCCGGCTGCCCCATGAGCATTGCCCGGATGCCGTCGCGAATAATCGCGTGGTCATCAACTACCAAGATATGTTTAGGTCGTACTTTCATTAGTTTGTATAGGAATGGAAAAGCTAAAGGTAGTTCCCTGATTGAGTTCGCTCTTTACCCAGATGTCGCCTCCCAGGCGATGAGTCAGTTCCTGACATAGCAACAAGCCCAATCCGGTTCCTTTTTCACTGCTTTCTCCAATTTGAGAAATAGCTATGTTCTTTAAAAATAACTTTTTTTGGTCTTCTTTACTAATTCCAATTCCATTATCTGTTACATGAAAAACGAAAAACTTTTCCTGATTGCTATGATGCAGACGGACTTTTTTGCCCCGGGGCGAAAATTTTATAGCATTAGCAAGCAAGTTGCGCAGAATAGTGCGCAGCATTTTTTCGTCTGTATACAGTTGTGCTGTCAGTGGAATGTGATTTTCAATATCAATTTTTTTCTCTTCTGCATTCAGGCTAAGTAGTTGACGAACCTCCTCAGTAACTTGGTGGGCATTCAGTTGTTTAGGAATAAAGGGAATCCCTTTAGTTTCATTGATCGCCCATTCTAAAAGATTTTGTAATAATAAATACAAACTACTGGAGGAGGACGTGAGTCGGTTGAGAAAATAACGGATTTCTTCTTTTTGGATGGTGTCCAGGTTTTTACTCATCGAGGCGGTAATGGTTTTGAAGGCAGACAGTGGGTTTTTAAGATCATGGGCAATGAGGGCGAATAACTTATCTTTGGTGTGGTTGAGGGCCCGCAATTTTTGATTGGTGCGCTGACGATACTGAAAAAGGAACGCGAGTACTATACTGAGTAAGCCTACGGTGATGAAGAGGACTAGCCAGAGGCGCCGCTGCGCGGCGGCCTTTGCAAGCTGAGAATCCTTCAATATATTGTCTTTTGCCAGTAATTTTTTCTCCTGCTCTGTTTTGTAGGTATCAAACTCAACTTTGAGTTGTTCGGTGGAGGTTTCACTTTTAAAATTGTTCAGGCTATCCTGAAAATTTCTGTAAGTTTTGTAATACTGTAAGGCGCTCTCAAAATCTCCCTGTTGTTCATACATTTGAGACAGTTCAATATAGGCAGCTTCGAGTTCGATGTTTGTGGAAGTGGCTTTAGCGAGTTGGATGCACTTTTTGAAGTGCACTTCTGACTTATTCCAGGATTTGACCTTTGAATAAGCATTTCCTAAATCTAATAGGGCTTTGACCTGAAGATTAAGCATTTTGTGTTTTTTACCCCATTTGTTTTGCTTTTCAAAATAGGGAATGGCCTTTCGGTAATTACCCATTTTTTCATAATTAGACCCCAAATTTCCTAAAGCAAAACCAACCATACTTGTATTTTGAGTTTGTAAGGCTAAATCTAGTGCTTCCTGATTTTGTTGGATGGCTAATTCGTATTTGCCTTGAATACTGTACAAAATGCTAATATTACCAAGTGCAGTGATGATCTTATTCGTATCCTTCCTTTCCCGGCGATTTTTCAAGAGCTCTTCCATATACTCGAGCGACTTGTCATAGTCTTCCAGTTGCATGTAAATGTAACTGATGTTGTTGATGGTGCTACTCAATTGGGGGTCATTCGCTTCAGATCGAATTTTGTAGGCTTTTAATAAGTAATCTAAGGCTTTATTTTTTTGATTTAAACTAACATATAAAGCTCCTATATCATTATATATTTTGCCTTTAATCGCTATTTTTATATCAACTCCCTGTTCTAATAAGTCTAGTAACTTAAGATAGACTTCTTCTGCTTTTTTTTGGTCACCAATGTACTGATAGCTGGCCCCCTGCATGTTATAGGCGTTCAGGAGATTGATACTGTCTTTTTGTTTAAGGGCTATTTTTTCTAATTCTAGTCCAGCTTGCAGTGATACAGTAGGGGTCTGACGAAGGGAGTCATTATAGCGCTTACGCAGGATCTCCGTTTGTTTGATATAGTCCTTTGATTGGCCACTTAGAAGCTGAGGATTGCAGAAGATTACTACAAATAATAAAATATATAAACGCATAATAGTCTGGGTATAGGGAGTTAAAATGCTAATTAGTAAAGGTAGGAGTATTTTTTGAAATTGAAAACCAGCGAACCTATTAAAAAAAAATAACTGAAGTATTTCATAGAATACTTCAGTTATTCAAATTCTTATAATAAATAGTGCCTAATTCAATACTTCTTTCTTCCGGCGCTTAAAATGGTTGCGGGTGATTCGTGCGGCTTTTAAAGCACTCATGTAGGGAATGCCTTTTTTGTGGTTCATGGTCCCAATTTTGAAGATGGTTTTCCAGTGTTTGAACATAAAGCCATAGGCTTTCATCAGCGGCAGGTCATAAATGTGTGCAGGTTCAGAATTGGCTCCATTTAACTCCACTACTTTAAAATTACCAGCATAAAGATCCTCCAAAGTAGCCGTGCGCAGGTCGTATCGACCAAAATAGAAGCCATCTACCTGTTTGCTGATATGATCAAAGGTGTCGATAAGTTGCTCGTTGATAAGGTGATTGCCATTCATGAAGGTTGCTCCTTTGCAATGATTGCCCACTTCGACCAAGATCATATCCTCCCCTTCGGGGAGTACATAATCCAAGTCATCTTTGTAATATTCACACAAAAAAGAATAATAATATTGCGCACGTTCGTCTTTTTTAAAAAGCGTTTTGAGTGTAGATTTCCCATCGCCTATTACCTCCATGAATACCTTTTGAACCACGGAACTAATGGTTCCTCTTTCTTCATTCGGATAACGATAATACAGGACGCCAAATTCAAGGGGGAAATTGGCATATTCTTGTAAGACAATATTTGTTTTGTATTTTTTCAGATAACCTTCTAGTTCGTTATCGTTTTTAATTTTGGAAACGGCAAAGCCGCGCTGCCCGCGGTCGGGCTTGAGAATCACGGGATAGCTCAATTGACCGGAATGGATGATTTCTTTGGCCTTTGCAAGGCCATCTTCCTTTTCTTCCAGCAAAAATGCTTTGGGAACGACCTGTTCAGGAATTTTCATCAGCACGTCATATTTAGAATAATCTACAAATCCCCCCATAAACATGGATGGATTAGCAGCGCTGAAGAACACCATGGAGCGAGCTCTGAGACTAAACCAGAGATACATTGCATAAATAGGAATGTAAAAAAGCCAGGAAGGCCAAAACTCCCATTTTAAATACTTTTTCATAGATTAACCAGTCTGGTACTTTTAATTTAGGCTGTAAGATACGAAAATTTGAGAATACCAGCGATAATATTCTGTAATCTATTGATTAGTATTGGTCAGCATACCGCTACCTCTTTGTCAGCTAGCTATTCCTCCATGTATGGACTATCAAAAGTCATCCATTCGCTAGGGTCTTCAGAAAGCAGGCCGGCAGTATCCATAAGCTGAAAGCGAATTTTGTAATTACAATTTTTACAGTCATAAGTAAATGGGCCGAGGCAGCTTTCGTGCCCTACGCGTAGAGCTTGTTCCTTGAGTGGCAGGACATAGATGGTTCGTTGCATTTCATCTTCGCTGAGTAGCTCGGTGCGTACCCAAACGGGGCCTTCCTCTTCAGCTTCAATGATGACATTGGCATGGGTGGCGGGCCCTTTGGGGTTGTAGACGACGGTGCTGGCGACCATTCGGGGCTGCCCCCGCCAGCGGGGGCGCTCGGTATCGGCCGTTTCGGCCGTCTCAATAGGCGGCAAGCTCGTCACAAAATCATTAAAGTCGTTCCGCTCCGGCAAATCGTCCGGCCCTGCTATAAAAAGCGTGTACCGCTTGTTGGGCTGTAGCTTTTCGGTAGGTTTGAGTAGCACTTGCGAGACTTTTTTATCGCCTTGATAGGTGCCCAACACATCTAACTCGACTTTTTCCTGATCACTCAACAGGTAAATAGGATAGTGAGTCCCCATACTAAGGGTCAGTGGCTGATAGTCATGGCTACCTTCAATGATGACAATGCCATTGAGTGGTAGCTTCTCTTCCACTGGGAAGATCGTAAACTCGCTTTCTTCCTCACATTGAGCATATAATGAAAAACTGAGTAAAAATAAGAAGAGTGTAGGTAAAAATTGTTGCATGTGTATGTGTAGTTAAGAGTTTCGGGTTGCAAGTTGAAAGTTTCAGAACACAGAATAACTTGCAACCTGAAACTTTCAACTCGCAACTATTTATACCTATACGAAATTTTGAGCGATTTGTTATTAACGCATATTTTACCCTGTTTTTAATTTCCAAGAATCCCTTCAAGATAAAGAAAAGCAGAAGCTCCAACAAACATTAAAATAAATTCAAT
>CAZOLU010000373.1:0-4461 GCA_964580485.1 uncultured Saprospiraceae bacterium
GCTCTGAAAAATCCTAATTTCCTGCCATACAAAAATTACATGCATAATCTTTATTAAAGATACTAAAACTTAGATAATAAAAGAAGATGTCAAATACAGAAGAACTTGTTGAGGCACTGAAACTAGTATTTCAAGAGGCTGGAATTGCAGAAGATGCCGCCCCTATGAAAAAATATATGCGAGATAAATTTGAATTTTATGGGTTGAAATCGCCCTTACGCAGAGCTATACAGAAGGCTTTTTGGAAACTGCATCAGCCACCCAAAACAGAGGAAGCCTTAAAGGCCTTGGTAGAGGCACTTTGGGAGCAGCCTTATCGGGAACTGCATTACCAAGCGATGGAGTTGCTAGAGCGTCCGATTAAAAAAGCAGGAAAAGGCTGGATCCCATTTTTGGAATATCTCATTACCCACAACTCTTGGTGGGATAGTGTCGACCTGCTCGCCAGTAAGCATGTTGGAATCTACTTAAAAAACCATGCAGACTATCGAGAAAAATACCCTAGTATTTGGATCGCATCTGAAAATATGTGGCTAAGGCGCACAGCTATTCTGTATCAGTTGCATTACAAGCAGGCAACCGATTGGCAAAGCTTACAAGACTACATTCTTCTAACCGCTCATGAAGAGGAATTTTTTATCCGCAAGGCTGCGGGCTGGGCGCTGAGAGAGTATTCTAAAACCAACAGCCAAGCTGTCTTAGATTTTGTACATGAACATGAAGCACAGCTTAGTGGTTTAACAGAGCGAGAAGCTTTGAAATGGATGAAAAATAAGGGCATTGTTGAATGAAAGCATTTGAAACAGAAATACAGACCTTGATCTTGTCGGGGGAGGAGGCGAATTTTGAACTGGCTTTTCAGTTGGCTGCTGGGCAAGGCATTAGCGAGGACGCGCTGCTCGCCCCATGGGGCGAGCTCCTAAACCTCTATAACAAGCAAAAGCCCCAAGACCGACAACAGCTCTGGCAACTGCTGCAAAGCAAGCACTTGACGCTTTCTGGGAAAAAGACAGCTACCATCCCCCATCAGCTTTTTGAGCTCAAAGCATTGCAAAAACTATTTTTATTAGATTTCAAGCTCAAGGATCTGCCTGAAGCTATTGAAAAACTTTCTAAACTCAGGTTGCTGACCATCAATAGCAGCCATTTGGAGCGACTACCTCAAAGTTTTAAAGCACTTAGAGCTCTGCGCTTACTCTCGCTCAATTACAATCAGTTTAAACAATGGCCTGCAGTGCTAAACCAATTGCAAGATTTGTTGACTTTACAGTTGAGAGGCAACTACCTAAAAGCTATTCCCCAAACGATAGCAGGGCTAACACGCTTGGAAAAGCTAGATATTGCAGAAAATGAATTGCAAGCCTTACCTAGGGCTATTGGCGACCTGCCTCGACTGCGCTCACTTTCTTTGTTTGGAAATCGCCTAGAAACCATACCCGAAACGATTGGACAGCTACAACAACTTTCGGCCTTAGGTCTTTCTCGCAATCAGATCAGCCGCTTGCCCGATAGCCTGGGCAATTTGAAAAATCTAAAGGTGCTGAGCTTGTCTGATAATCCGCTGAGGGCTCTGCCCGAAGGGCTTTTCCATGCCCAGCAACTCAAAGAATTGTATTTGATGGATACCTTGATTCCCGAAAGTCTGCAATCTATGATTCAATCCAAACTACCTCATACCACCATCTACTGGAGTCGGAATAATTAAGTGAGGCTGTTATAAAAACAGAAGTAGAGCAGCTCAAATCAATTCTAAAAAATATCAAAAAGTATTGAAAAATTAGTAAATTTATAGGCTCTAGATGCTACTGCCAAGCAGTTTTAGAGGGTTATACTTAACTTTAGTCCGTGAACTTTTTGTAGATGATTGATTATCAATAGAATCATAAAAATTAGCTAAGGTGAGTAAAACGTTGATAATCAATCGTCAAAAAAAGCTAGTTTTTGAGTTTTTTGCAAAAACTAAAAACTTCACGGACTATTAACTTAAAAACCACCATTAAATTACCAACCTAATCCTCAAGGATTAGACATAAAACCAAAATTATGATGTATAGACTTTACATATTGTTATTTTTGATGATGGGCAGTTCAGGGCTTATGGCACAGCATGCCTGCGATGGCTTACGATATATTGATACGGTATTTAGCAGTGTAGATCTAACGACGGATGTGTTCTTTGGAAATGGAACTACCATTAATGGGGCAAATCAGGATCTCTATATGGATATTTACGAACCCGCAGGAGATACCCTAAGTCAGCGCCCCGTAGTCGTCTTGGCCTTTGGAGGAAGTTTTATTTTAGGATCAAGACAGGATTTGGATAATACCTGCCGTTATTATGCTGAGCGGGGTTATGTTGCTGTAACTATTGATTATCGGTTGTACGATAAATTGGCATTACCTTCGGCCAATGATATGATTGATGTAGTGGTCAAAGCAGTATCGGATATGAAAGCGGCAGTACGCTATTTGAGAGAAGATGCAGCCACCAACAATTTCTACCGAATTGATACAAGTTTAATCTTTGTTGGAGGAATCTCTGCTGGGGGAATTGTGGCCAACCATACCGCCTATTTAGATTCTACGGATAATTATGATAGTACGATTGCTAATGCCATTTCAGCGAATGGTGGTTGGGAAGGCAATTCCAGTAGCAACTATCAATATTCTTCTGCTGTACAAGGGGTCATCAACTTTTCAGGCGCATTAAGAACGGCAGATTATATAGATGCGAATGATCCTCCACTCTTTTCTGCACATGATGATGATGATGGTACAGTACCTTATGGGGTAGGTAGTGCTTCTGTCTTTGGTCTGCCTATTATTGGAATGGAAGGTAGTGGGGTAATGCATAGTCGGGCAGATTCTCTGGGAATCAACAATTTCCTCATTACCATACCTAATAGTAATGGGCATGTAAGTTATTTTGCAGGAGGCTCAAGCTGGCGAGATACCGTAGAGCAAACTTCAGCGATCTTTATGGAGGAAATTATTTGTGCTAATGCCAATCCCTCTTTAGTGGTTGCTCCTATTACTACTCCTTCAAGTAGGTTGTTCCCCAATCCAGCAACAAACCATGTCCAGGTAGAGCTAAGTGCAGTTCCTTCTGCCTATCAGGTTACTTTACTCAACACCATGGGGCAGGTGGTTTATCAACAATCGAGTTTGATGGATGCTTATTTGCAGATTCCTCGCCAAAATCTTGCTGCGGGCATGTATGTCTTACAAATCCGCTTTGAGGAGGCCGATTTGCCCCTGATACAGCATAAGGTGATTTTTAGATAAGGATGTTGTACTGGCGTAGGGCAGCAACTCAGGAAAGACTTTTTTCATGAATTCCGATATTATAAAAGAGATGCTAACCGATTCTTAAAAAATCCCTATCTTCACCAGCCCAAATCATTTCATCATAAAAACTAAAACTATGTTTGGCAATTTAGAAGAGAAGCAAAAAGAAATGCAGGAAAAACTAACTCAGATTGAGTTAGAGGCAGAAGCTGGTGGAGGAGTTGTAAAAGTAAAAATCAACGCAGCTCGTCAGGTTTTGGATGTGAAAATTGATCCAGAATTCAAGTATGATGATGTAGAAGAGTTGGAAGACTTGGTTTTGACGGCTGTAAATCGTGCCATTGCTGCCGCAGCAGTAAAGGAACAAGAAGAATCTAAGAAGATGCTCAAAGATATGATGCCCCCAGGTATGGGTGGTTTGAGTGATATGTTTGGAATGTAATCGAAAAGTCGGTTGCAGTTGATGAAAAAAGAGCTCTTACTCAACATGGCTTTATTGGTAGGTATCAACCTACTAGTAAAGCCATTTTATGCCTTTGGGATTGATCTTCAGGTTCAGAACCAAGTGGGCAGTGAAGCCTATGGTTTTTACTTTGTGCTGTTCAATTTTTCCTATCTCTTTCAGATTTTAAGCGATATGGGGCTACAACAGTACAACAATCGTTTTATTGCCCAAAACCCCCACCTCCTATCCAAGTATTTTACTCGATTTATAGTGCTGAAGTCAATGCTCAGCCTGGGTTGCTTTGCGATAGCTTTTTTAGTGGCTATACTTATCGGATATAGTTGGCAGCAGTTAGCACTACTTCCCTTTTTTCTGTTGAACCAAATCCTTATCACCCTTATTTTCTATCTACGATCGAATCTGTCAGGCTTACAACTTTTTCGCTTAGATAGTATGTTGTCTGCTTTAGATAAGCTTTTATTGATTGGGGTGATGCTATTTTTTTTATATGGTCCCTGGTCGGCCAACTTTCAAATCGAGTGGTTGGTTTATGCACAGACCGCTACCTTTGGATGCACGGCAATCATGGTTGCGTTTATTTTATATTCCCACATACAAAAACCTTTAAGTTGGCGTTGGAAATGGATAGAGCTAAGGGTGCTCTTGCGGCAAAGTTGGCCTTATGCTTTAGCGGTTTTTTTAATGACGGCTTATTCTCGTGCAGATGC
>CAZOLU010000374.1:0-3963 GCA_964580485.1 uncultured Saprospiraceae bacterium
GGCTACAGCTAACATTTAGACTATAATTAGAATTCGGTGCATTAGAAACATCCGAGCGATAGAAGGTATCTAGCACCCCCTCACAATATTCAGGTGGAATATTGGTCGATGGAGAACCAATTGTAACCGTTCCTGAGCCAGAGGAGATACAAGCGTTGTTGTTCATATTCATCGTAACCGTGATAGAGTTTCCTGCCCCAAGGGCTCCCCCATCGAGATCCTGATGGTTGGTGGCCACATAAGGACCAGAAAAACTGACCGACATTCCAGGATCTCCAGTTTCATAAGCTAACCAAGCGGGATGATTGACTCCTGGTAATTCTGTACTTTGCACCCCCACATTGGGATTGACATAAGTTTCTAGAGGGCTGGTGCTTGCTGGGAAAGCCAAAAAGTCTAGGGTAAAATCATAGTTGGCATAGACGGTGCTTTGATCTGTGGCTGTAATGGATGTTGGGCAGGCGGAGCCATCCGATCGGTTAGGGGTAAAGCTATATTGAATCTCAACATCCCGACTGGCGTTATTTCCCGATATTACATTTCCCCCTCCAGCTGGATTGGGGACAAATATTCTTGCGTAATTGTTGGTGGTTGTCCATGGTGCATAGGGTGGCAGCAATAAATAATCGTTCACCGTTCCAAATGGCAGAGGATTGGGTTGTAGAAAAGAAAAAGTGCCATTTCCTGCCGGACCACTCACGGCCAGACTTACTGAAATTCCTATGGTATCTTCACTACAAGTGCTGGGGTCTAAGCCGCTGATGCTTACTTCTGGGGTTGTTAATCACCCAACTGAAACTGCCCAAAACAGCCCCTGCGGTATCGTAGAGGATCACTGGTCCGGAAACTGCTCCTCCGTTATCATTGGGGATGGTAAAGTTGAAGGAGCCGCAGTAGGGATTTGAAGCGGGTATAGCTGCACAGCCAAGAGTAGGTTGTGGGAGGAGGTTGGCAGCTATACGTCTAGGATGTGACGGTGGATTATTATCGTGAACTCTGTAAGAATTCCCATCTTTTAGGTTGAATCCCAAATAACTCACCTGTGAACTTGAAATATTCTCCCAATAGATGATGATTTGATCGCCAACACAGGCTTCAAAGGGGGCCACGGTAGCTTGAGGGCTAGCAGCACTACCATCATACATTTCAATAACAAGCTGAGCTTTTAAATACAGGGGTAAAAGCCCTAAGATTAAGAATACTAAGGTTAATTTTTTCATAAGCGTTGATTTCTGTGCTCTGGATAAAGCAGATTTGGGATTGAAGATAAGCGCAGGCAAAAGCCTGCGCTTGAACATTAGCATTTATCGTTGAAGCTGTATTTGATTGGTCCAGATAGCATCTTCTGTACGCAAAATCAATTGATAGAGACCATTATTCAAATCAGAGGGTATATTCCAATGCAGCTCCTGATCCAAAATTTCAGAATGGATTAACTGTCCTAAATTGTTGTACAACTCTAAGCTTCCAGTCTGTGCTTGATTGAAGTTGATGCTTGTAGCTGCGGGATTGGGATAAAGAGCTAAGGTTTTTTGCTCTAGCTCTAAAATTGACACAGGAGAATCATTTCGGAAATAGTTGATTGTTCTCATTGTTTCATTCAAGGTCACCGCAAAACAATCCATATCCCCATCTCCATCTATATCGACAAAACGTGGTGCATAAATTTTGTCGTCAAAGGAATCAAAGGGATTAGCGACTCCTATTACTTGTACTCCAAAATTGGGTATAGATGCTGTTCCATCATTCCGATAATATCGTACTTCTCTTCCTGTAGCAACATCTCTGTGATGTAAAAACAAATCTAAATCTCCATCTTTATCTAAATCTGCAAAATCAATTTGGGTCTGAGAATTAACTCCTAAATTCAAAAAATTGAAGGGATTGCTTGCACCTGTTTGCTCTGTAAAAGTTCCTCCATTATTTTGGTAATATCTAACGACTCCATAATCATGAGCACTTACACAATCCATATCCCCATCGTTATCCAAATCGATAAAACGTGGTCCAGAATTTAAACCTACGTCAAAACCATTTAAAGGATTATTAGCTCCAGTTTGTGCTGTAAAGGTAGGGGAACTTGCTGAACCTGTATTTTGATAATAAAGGAAATCTCCATCAAAACTCCCTACAAAACAATCCATATCCCCATCTCCATCTATGTCGACAAAATCTAACTTTGCATTATAATTTACAGATACAGCAGATAGTGGATTTGTTGTTTGTAATTGAAAAGTTGGAGCCGTTGCAGTACCCGTATTTAAATAAAAATCTACAGTCCCATCATAAAAACCAATAAAACAGTCATAATCTCCATCATTATCTATATCTACAAATGCTGGCGTCGAATCATCTTCATTTATTGAAGACAAAGGGTGTGTAGTCTGTTGTGTAAAGGTAATCTGCGCATTGGCCGTTCCCAACAAGCCTAGGGTCAAAAAGGCGGTAGCTATGGTGGGTTTGAGGCTACGCTTGAGTTGGAGGCTGATGCCTTTGAGGCGGCGGGCAAGCTGCGCCTGCTTTTTGCGGCTAAACTGCATAAAACGTCCATGAACCAAGGCACGCTCTAGACGTTTTTCCAACTTTAAGTACTTTTGGTTTAGGTTGTTCATCACTTTTTATTTTAAATATAGTTTATAAATATTTTATAGCACGCTTTTTTACAAAAATAGAAGAGACAACTAACTCCATGTTAGCACTCTATAATCCAGCTTAATCAGCTATTGGGATTTGCTAGTCGATGATCGTCTTTAAAATTACGCTTTTGAGATCTGCGCTCTTTTTGGTGCTTAATTCTTCCATAAACTTGTTGCTCTAAATGCAGCAGTTGCATCGTTACCAAGAGATGGATAATCAATGCCTTGCATTTTAAAGTGTTTGGTCTAAATCAATAATTAAACAGTTGCTAATCATCCCGATAGAGCTATCGGGGAAAAATTCCTTAGCAGCATCTTGGGCTACTAAATCATCACTCACAAATATAGTACTTTAATTTTATATTTTAAATATCTTAAAGAGGATTTTCTTTATACCGTTGTTTAAGAAGAAAGGCTTAGTAATGATTAAAACAAAAAATATGAGGTAGCCCTTAAATTTACCAAAGTGCTGGCAGCATAATTAAGTAGCTTTAAATCAGCTAAATAGCAGAGACTTAGAGACCGCTACGCTTTTAGACTAAGAGACCCAAAGACAGGACCTATATTACCTAGTCTTTGGGTCTAATAGTCTAGCGTCTGACCCCAAAGGGATACCCATGGTATAGTCTAGGATGCCAAGCAAATACAATATTCGTCTGCTCTATGGGCTCAAGATAAGGGACACCTTATGTTGTTCCATTGTTTTGAGTTCTCTTTTGCCAGATAGACATTAGCATTTATCGTTAGAGCTGTATTTGATTGGTCCAGATGGCATCTTCTCTGCGCAAAATCAATTAATAGAGACCATTATTAAATCAGCGAGGATCGTCTCCATGCTAAGTTCTGATACAAAATTAGGTTTATCAACTTAATGTCCTTGTACCACAATTTTTCGATGCACCGTAAATCGCTGGTCGCCAATAACAAAGAAATAGAGCCCAGATGGCCAGTCTAAACTACTAAACTCGATTTGAGTTTGCCCCTCTGGCAGCTGCCCCTCGAGTAATGTTATCCCTCTAAGGTCAACTACCCGCCACTGATAATCCTGAGGTAGGGCTTGTTCAAAAACTACATATACCTGATCTTGAGTAGGATTCGGGAAAAGTTTCATTTGCTCTACTAGGGAAGCATCTTGTTGTGCTTCTTGTAACTCCTCTGTCCCCAAGGCAGCAACATACTGAGTAATGTCTCGGGTCGACTCTACCTGCAAAACGGGGCGTTCATTTGTAGCTTCTGTTTGTACAAAAACAATAAGTTCTATATTGCTGGTATCTATTTTTGAAGGATCAAAAGCCCAAGTATAGCCAACAGAAGCAACATCTCCCTG
>CAZOLU010000374.1:3973-4447 GCA_964580485.1 uncultured Saprospiraceae bacterium
AAGATCTAGGATAATGAGTACCTACGGCATCTGGCAACATTTTACGCACTACGGAATGCAGCGCTTGCCCAGAGAAATAGCTAAGGCTATCTTCTACCACTAAAAAATGCAGGTAGTAGTTGTTGTAGGGTAGATCTTTCATGGCCTCTATGCTTGCCCCCACTCCGATAATATCATTCCCATAAACTGCGAAGGTGTCGATATTGATTCGAAACGCAGGTTCCTCCAACATCGCATACTCAAAATCTTCGGGAGTAAGGGAAGTAGAGGCCGAAGCACTTGATCCAATCCCACGGCCATTAACAATACCTCTATAAGTATCAACCAAACCATAAATGGATACTCGAGCAGAGGGGTCATCCGTGTTTTCTACATTATACTGATCGTAGCTCGGGAAAGCGGTATTGTACTGTGCCAACGCCACATCTTTGACCAAAGGCGTAGCATAAACCAAGTTGTATACATGGTTGTTGA
>CAZOLU010000375.1:0-2334 GCA_964580485.1 uncultured Saprospiraceae bacterium
GTGCTTTAATGCTACATTATAACGGGGTTGGTGCTTTTTAATGAGGGTAGCTTCTAGCAAAAGGGCATCTTGTTCACTATCGACTAAGGTATACTCCAGGCGTTGAGCTGCCAAAACCATCCGTTTGGTCTTTCGCCGCATATCTTTCCGTTCTCCAAAATAAGAAGCAATGCGTTTTTTGAGGTTTTTAGCTTTTCCAATATATAAGATTTCATCATCTTCTGCAATAAAGCGGTAGACCCCCGGTTGAGTAGGGAGGCTAGGGAGCATAGCTTTGTAGTCTTCTTTGTTCATAATGCCTAGAGTTGAAATTGCTTTTAAATGTAACAGAAAATCCTTAGAATTGCTTATTCTCATAAATATTAAGCCCATGAAAATTAAAAAGCCTGTAATTATTGTAAATTTGTAGTTTGAATCTAGCAATTCTCAACCAAAATAAAATCGATCTGATATGAAAATGACAGCTTACACCTTTTTGATTATGCTCGTAATGATGCTTGTTTCTTGTGGGGAAGGGGAGACCGATGAACCTAAGAAAGCAACCAATTCCACTGCAAAAGTAGATAGTACGACGAATACCAACACGAAGGATCCTCAAAATTCTGAAGAACCTCAATCGATTCGTTTAGATGATGAATTAAGTTTAGAAGAACGCTTTTTAGCGGTGATTGAAAAAGAAGATAAAGCTGTAGTTTGGGTAGCAGATGATGAAAATCAGTCGGTTTTTGAATTTAAAAAAGATCAACGCTACAAAGGCTGGTTTAAAAAGGGCGAGAATAAGTTTGAGGGAGATTGGAAGTTTGAAGGCAAGGTATTTAGTCTAAAAATTGATGGAGAATCCGATTGGAATCCCGTTCCGATCTCCGTAGTGGATCGTGAAACCTTGGTGATGATGAATTTAGAATTTAAAGCAGAAGCACAGTAGGAGATGATTTTTTTTAGAATAATGGGGAGTCTTTGTATGCTCTTGTTGTTGGGAGCCTGTCAAAATGAGTCGAGCCCTACTGCTCATACAGGCAGAACCGAACAGCAGGAGCCTGTCTCCGCTGATACAAGTTCTACAGATCTATCCCTTGCAGCCCGCTTTGCCCAAATCATTGTTAATGAGCAGGGCGAAGCCCTGCGCTTTTCCAACAAGAGCCCTAGATCACGCAGCATCATTTTTTACAGCAACGGCAGCTTTGAAGCCGATGGAGATGTTCCCCTAAAGGGAAAATGGCGTTTTCAGAATGACCGATTAGAACTTTATTACGACCAAAAAGACCAGTGGTATCCCGTACCTTTGGAGCTCTATGAAGATGGAAGTATGAAGCTACAAGGAGAGTTGATGCAAGCCCTATCAAATTGATAAAGTTGATGTTCCTCATCTATCACTTTAACTGAGATCATAAAAACTACGAGTTGGCCCTATTATTTTTGTTGGTAGAAACTTTTACCAACAAAACTTAAAACTATTATGAAACAACTCGAAGGAAAGGTCGCTATTGTCACAGGAGCATCATCAGGTATCGGGCAAGCCATTGCCGAACTTTATGCCCAAGCGGGTGCAAAGGTCGTCGTTTCGGATGTACAGGATGAGGCTGGCAAAGCAGTCGTTTCCGCTATTCAAAAAGCAGGTGGTGAGGCTATCTATGTGCATGCGGATGTATCTAAGGCAGAGGATTGCAAAGCTTTGGTCGATCAAACGATCGAGGCCTATGGAGCCTTGCACATTGCTTGCAACAATGCGGGTGTGGGCGGTAATATGACCTTTACGGCCGATCAGGATTTGGATGCCTGGAATCGGGTCATCAACATCAACCTCAATGGTGTTTTTTATTGCATGAAGTACCAAATTGCGGCCATGTTGGAAGCCGGAGAGGGGGCGATTGTGAATATTAGTTCCATCTTGGGGCAAGTAGGTTTTGCTGGTGCGGCGGCTTATGTGAGTTCCAAACATGCCTTGTTGGGATTGGGGCGTGCGGCTGCCTTGGAGTATGGAACCAAAAATATTCGGGTGAATACGGTAGGGCCTGCTTTTATTCGTACGCCAATGTTGGAGGCCTTAGATCAAGAGGTGTTGGATACGCAAATTGCGCCTTTACACGCTCTTGGGCGCTTGGGCGAGCCTAGTGAGGTGGCGGAATTGGTGCTTTGGTTGAGTTCTGCCCAGGCTTCTTTTGCTACGGGGGCTTATTATCCGATTGATGGGGGGTACTTGGCAAGATAGCCGTTGCTTGAGGTGATGGCATGGGGCTGCAGCCCATGGACTGGGATGTCGCACTTTCAGTGCTTGGAGGTTGATTTTGCGACGGGCTTTACCCAGTCGCATTGGGATGTCGCGCTTTCAGCGCT
>CAZOLU010000375.1:2434-4446 GCA_964580485.1 uncultured Saprospiraceae bacterium
TTGATTTTGCGACGGGCTTTACCCAGTCGCATTGGGATGTCGCGCTTTCAGCGCTCTACGATTTTGCGGGCTGAAGACCCGTCCTTCGCTGTCTATCGGGGCAGGTTTTGATGATCTTGCGCCCTAGTCTTCCTTTGCTGGGCAAGGGCTAACTAGCGGCGACGCAATGCGGAAGGGCTGCTAATCCTCTATAAAAAACAAAGTCCACTTAGAAGCCTGCAAGGCCACGGGATCCCAGTACAGTAGGTGGTGCCAATTGTGGCGTTTGTCTCGTACTGCTTTGATGAGGTGCATGTTGGGGGTGTTGTCCCATTTCATCTCGTAGGCAATATGATTGAGCATAACGCCTTGAAAATCTGTGTAGATAAGTACATTCTTATTGCTGCGGCAGGTCTTGATGTCCTTTCCATCGGGGACTTGAGCCGAATGGGAACTGCCATTGAGGTAGTAGCCGTAGTCGTCGGTTGTGATGCTGGGGTAATAGCAGGCCTTTTCATAGCCTGGCGTATGGATATTGTGCGACCAATATTCTCCTTTCAAGGAAGCATAATACTTGCCAAAGAACCAATCGCCTTGGGCATTTTGTCCGAGAAAGAGCAGGCCTCCTTTATCGAACAGGATATCTGTCACTACGCCCTCTTTGCCCATAGGTGCGACCTCGCGTATAAAGAGGTTGCTCGTTGGGTCTGCCCAGAACTTTTTACAGTCTTTTATGCTGATAAAATATTTGCCGTCAGGAGCTACGTACAGCTCGTAAAAATGCTCGTTGGTACAGACGGTTTTGACGAGGCGTTTGGGCTTGTAGCTGATGGTTTTCTGCTTATACGCATAAGTCTCTAGATTCATCATTAAGGTGCCCAGTGCCCCATTTTTCAGGTAGCTGGCTACGAGAAATTTTCCATTGGGGCTGATGCCGCCTGTAACGAAATTGTAGCCTGGAAAGTCCAGGCTCTTCAAAACCTTACCGTGCTCTTCACCCCAAATACAATCGACGATGCTAATGTTCTCTCCGCTTAAGACCACAAATTCACCTTTTTGAATGTGTAGCAGGGTATTGGCATTATTTTTCAAACCCTCTACGTAATAGGATACCTCCATGTCCGTATATGCTTCCTTATAGACTACTTTTACTACTGCATCGACTTTTACCCGCATTTCTGTGTAGATAAAATCTCTATCATTTGTAGAGTGTCCCGTAAGTTCACTTCTCAGTCTAAAGAGCTCTGGGTCACCGTCTCTATCTTCTCCCATGGCAATATCCGACCATTCCCCGTAGTAATCACGAGGAGGACTGCTAAAATTAAGACGGCTGGTTTTCAGATATTCCTCCGCATAATAAGCTCGCGAGCAAAGGGGGGCATACTTCCTGTCTTTCATAAGAAGACTATATTGGTTGGGGGCATCCATGAGTATTTCGTAGCTCTTGGTGGCAAAGTGCCAGTCTCCCTCTGGGGTTCGGTAGACTTGGACGAATGCCCCGTCTTTTCTACAGACTAGATTATTTAGCGAAAGTGGCTTGTACTTAATGGTTTTTTCTTTGTAGCTGCCATCGCTTATGCGCAGCCCTAAATCGCCCATACGGCCATCCGCCAAAAGATAAGAAGCTATGAATAAGCTTCCATCTGGTGTAGCATCGCCTATGACGAAATTTTTTCCAGGCCGCTCAATAGAGTGCAGAATCTTACCATCGCCACTCAAATCGGCTATAGTGATGTTGTCTTCGCCAATCACTGCTACGACACTGCCCTTGATAGAGTACATCTTGTTGATTTTCTTATTCTTATGCTGGTTGAAATAGGGTAAGTCCATGTACTTATCATAGCCCCAGCGAAGGATGACCCGCTTGGTCTGCTTTTGCGCATCCATGTAGCGCAGGGTGTAGGCCTGTTCTTCTTCATTGATGAAGCAAAGACCATCACGATCGTAATTAAGACCGTCGTACCAATTTTGGGCGGTACTGCTGATGGCAAATAGGAGCAAGAGGCTTAAGCTTAAAAGATAGCGCATGGTTT
>CAZOLU010000376.1:0-4428 GCA_964580485.1 uncultured Saprospiraceae bacterium
CAGGGCAAAAGACTGGAATTTAACAAGTAGATAGAAATTTAAACATGCTCTAAAGAGTCGCTACGTTCCACCCTAGCTTATTCAGCTAGCCTGCCCTTCGGGACAGTCCAAGGGCTTGCACATCGCTACGCCTGTTCCTAAAAGCTTTCTGCTTTTATTCATAAGTCATCCCTTATCTTGAGCCCATAGGGCAGACTAATATTGCATTTGCCTGGCATCTTGCGCTAGACTATACCATGGGTATCCCTTTGGGGTTAGATGCTAGACGAAGAGTCTCCACTATTCAGTTGATTTAAAGCTACTGAATTATGCTACCAAAGGTATGACTTGTATTTTTTATTATTCTACAAGTTATCTAAAAAGGCATCTGCTGCTTGCAAATGCGCCTGCTGCTTGTCCGCATCCATCTTATCCCACATTTTTACCATCATCGCCATGCGATAATTCCCCGCAAAAGTCTTTCGATGAGTATGTATAAAACGCCAATATAAACCATCCCAAGTCACTGACCAATCTCCCTTTTTGAAATCACTCATTTTACGAATATAGTTGGAACTGGAAAGGTAGGGCTTGGTACAAATCAGTCCGCCATCAGCATATTGGCTCATCCCATAAACATTTGGAACCATTACCCAATCATAGGCATCAATGAACCACTCCATAAACCAGCGATAGACTTCATTGGGATCAAATTCGCAAAGCAGCATTATATTTCCCAGTACCATTAGACGCTCGATATGGTGGGCATAAGCGTGCTTCTTCAATTTTTCAATGGTCAGATCTACTGGAGGAAGTCCCGTGGTCCCATTCCAAAAGCTTTCAGGGATTTTTCGCTGGAAGCCCCAGTAATTGGTTGTACGTTCTTTAACGCCCTCCAGCTCATAAATTCCACGCATATATTCACGCCAACCTATTATTTGTCGAATAAACCCCTCCAAAGAGTTGAGTGGATAATCATATTTTTGATGCATTTCCAATGCTCGATCTACGACCTGATCGGGTTGTAAGAGGCCAATATTGAGATAGGGGCTAAGTACCGAATGAAATAAAAAAGCTCCTCGCTGACTTATCGCATCTTCATAATTTCCAAAAAGAGGCATACGGTATTTTAGAAAATCATCCAAGCATTTTTCAGCCTCCTGGTGGGTTACGGCATAGTTGAAAGCATCAAGCTCTCCATAATGATCTGCAAAATCAATAGCAATCTGATCTTTAGCCATTTTAACCCATTGGTTTTCAGTGGGCTGATAAATAGGAGGGAGGCTGACTTTTTTTGGTAATTTTTTGCGGTTCTCATGGTCGAAGTTCCATTTTCCTCCTTCAGGATTTCCTTGGGAGTCGACCAAGACGTTTAGCCTTTGGCGTTGCTTGATGTAGAAGGGATTCATAAAGTAACGCTTGCCTAAGAGGGACTTTAGCTCTTCCTTTGGGCTTAGGAAATTGGGGTTGGGGTACCAATTGAGCTCTACTTTATATTGGATTGCCAGCTTTTTGATGCGTCTTTCCAGCCAATCATCGCTGGGGTCTACCAGATGTATGTTTTGGATCCCTTGCTTTACAAGCTCTGCAAAGACTTTATCTAACTTGGGGTAGGCTCGGCAGTTGAAATAATGCGTAGTGTAGCCCTGCTGCCTGAGCGTTTCCTGATAGGCTAGCATACTCGCTCGGTGTAGGAGGAGCTTTTGTTTATGGAATTTATATTGGGTAAAGAATAGCTCATCCTCAATAAGATAGATGGGACTGCCATCTTGAATAGCAGGGTGCGCTTTATACAGCTGATGTGGAAAGATAAGGCTAGCTTGCATTTCTGTGTTTTTGATATTCTCAATTGAAAACAGCAGCGCAAAGCTCTTGTTCATAAGTTCAGGAAGCCCCAAGGTATTTCCCATTACAAAAAAAACTACCCCCCAGCTACCCCTTGCATCATAAATGCACATAAAATAGCACCATAGGTACCCAAGGCATAGCCCAAAACTGCCATTAACACACCCACTGGCGCAAGCGCTGGACTAAAAGCAGAAGCCACAATTGGGGCAGAAGCCGCACCACCTACATTGGCCTGAGAACCCACCGCAACAAAGAAATAAGGTGCACGAATGATTTTGGCAGTAATCATTAAAATACTAACATGGATCAGCATCCAAATAATACCAATGGCGAAAAGCCCCATATTTTTCCAAATTTCGCCAATATTCATCTTCATCCCAATGGTAGCTACCATTGGGATGAAGATGAATATTGGCGAAATTTGGAAAAATATGGGGCTTTTCGCCATTGGTATTATTTGGATGCTGATCCATGTTAGTATTTTAATGATTACTGCCAAAATCATTCGTGCACCTTATTTCTTTGTTGCGGTGGGTTCTCAGGCCAATGTAGGTGGTGCGGCTTCTGCCCCAATTGTGGCTTCTGCTTTTAGTCCAGCGCTTGCGCCAGTGGGTGTGTTAATGGCAGTTTTGGGCTATGCCTTGGGTACCTATGGTGCTATTTTATGTGCATTTATGATGCAAGGGGTAGCTGGGGGGTAGTTTTTTTTGTAATGGGAAATACCTTGGGGCTTCCTGAACTTATGAACAAGAGCTTTGCGCTGCTGTTTTCAATTGAGAATATCAAAAACACAGAAATGCAAGCTAGCCTTATCTTTCCACATCAGCTGTATAAAGCGCACCCTGCTATTCAAGATGGCAGTCCCATCTATCTTATTGAGGATGAGCTATTCTTTACCCAATATAAATTCCATAAACAAAAGCTCCTCCTACACCGAGCGAGTATGCTAGCCTATCAGGAAACGCTCAGGCAGCAGGGCTACACTACGCATTATTTCAACTGCCGAGCCTACCCCAAGTTAGATAAAGTCTTTGCAGAGCTTGTAAAGCAAGGGATCCAAAACATACATCTGGTAGACCCCAGCGATGATTGGCTGGAAAGACGCATCAAAAAGCTGGCAATCCAATATAAAGTAGAGCTCAATTGGTACCCCAACCCCAATTTCCTAAGCCCAAAGGAAGAGCTAAAGTCCCTCTTAGGCAAGCGTTACTTTATGAATCCCTTCTACATCAAGCAACGCCAAAGGCTAAACGTCTTGGTCGACTCCCAAGGAAATCCTGAAGGAGGAAAATGGAACTTCGACCATGAGAACCGCAAAAAATTACCAAAAAAAGTCAGCCTCCCTCCTATTTATCAGCCCACTGAAAACCAATGGGTTAAAATGGCTAAAGATCAGATTGCTATTGATTTTGCAGATCATTATGGAGAGCTTGATGCTTTCAACTATGCCGTAACCCACCAGGAGGCTGAAAAATGCTTGGATGATTTTCTAAAATACCGTATGCCTCTTTTTGGAAATTATGAAGATGCGATAAGTCAGCGAGGAGCTTTTTTATTTCATTCGGTACTTAGCCCCTATCTCAATATTGGCCTCTTACAACCCGATCAGGTCGTAGATCGAGCATTGGAAATGCATCAAAAATATGATTATCCACTCAACTCTTTGGAGGGGTTTATTCGACAAATAATAGGTTGGCGTGAATATATGCGTGGAATTTATGAGCTGGAGGGCGTTAAAGAACGTACAACCAATTACTGGGGCTTCCAGCGAAAAATCCCTGAAAGCTTTTGGAATGGGACCACGGGACTTCCTCCAGTAGATCTGACCATTGAAAAATTGAAGAAGCACGCTTATGCCCACCATATCGAGCGTCTAATGGTACTGGGAAATATAATGCTGCTTTGCGAATTTGATCCCAATGAAGTCTATCGCTGGTTTATGGAGTGGTTCATTGATGCCTATGATTGGGTAATGGTTCCAAATGTTTATGGGATGAGCCAATATGCTGATGGCGGACTGATTTGTACCAAGCCCTACCTTTCCAGTTCCAACTATATTCGTAAAATGAGTGATTTCAAAAAGGGAGATTGGTCAGTGACTTGGGATGGTTTATATTGGCGTTTTATACATACTCATCGAAAGACTTTTGCGGGGAATTATCGCATGGCGATGATGGTAAAAATGTGGGATAAGATGGATGCGGACAAGCAGCAGGCGCATTTGCAAGCAGCAGATGCCTTTTTAGATAACTTGTAGAATAATAAAAAATACAAGTCATACCTTTGGTAGCATAATTCAGTAGCTTTAAATCAACTGAATAGTGGAGACTCTTCGTCTAGCATCTAACCCCAAAGGGATACCCATGGTATAGTCTAGCGCAAGATGCCAGGCAAATGCAATATTAGTCTGCCCTATGGGCTCAAGATAAGGGATGACTTATGAATAAAAGCAGAAAGCTTTTAGGAACAGGCGTAGCGATGTGCAAGCCCTTGGACTGTCCCGAAGGGCAGGCTAGCTGAATAAGCTAGGGTGGAACGTAGCGACTCTTTAGAGCATGTTTAAATTTCTATCTACTTGTTAAATTCCAGTCTTTTGCCCTG
>CAZOLU010000377.1:0-215 GCA_964580485.1 uncultured Saprospiraceae bacterium
CAGCTCCACTTCATTATTAAAATTACGACTTTTTTGCATTTTTTTAGCAATAATGATTCAGATCATTTTTTATTTTAAAGAACTGCTGCATATTTGTATCAACAGCAAACAAAAAGGGTTTTGATTTTAGTGACTCATGTACTAAAGTTTAAAACATTTAAGATTTATATAGGCGTTTGGTTTTGGTTGTCGCTACTTGGGTTTCCATGTGGCGA
>CAZOLU010000377.1:225-4421 GCA_964580485.1 uncultured Saprospiraceae bacterium
TTTTTTTTGTGCCTGCTTGTAGCAAGAACGTAGATTACCTACGTTCTTGCTACGCGCGCATGCGCGCGAGCAACGCCCTTGTTCACCAAGGGCGTTGCCAAGCCTCCGCCCCCCAAACAAGTAATAAATAGTGGCCTCTATACAGTGAACAAATACGCTAATGAAAAAAACTCATAAAAAGCAAGTACTAAAATTGTACTTTCCGCTAGAGCTTTGTATTTTGAGGCGACTTTAAGACTAGAACAGCCGATTTGGTTACATTGAAGTTCTAGACTTTTCATTATTAGAGATAAAACCACACACTATGGCAAGCAGAACAATCCGACTGCGAGAGGCCTTGCGCGAAGCAATGTCAGAAGAAATGCGCAGAGATGAAACCGTTTTTTTGATGGGCGAAGAGGTTGCAGAATATAATGGTGCTTATAAAGTAAGCCAAGGCATGCTCGATGAGTTTGGCGAAAAGCGAGTGATTGATACTCCGATTGCAGAATTGGGCTTTGCAGCAATTGGCACAGGTGCTGCGATGGCAGGACTTCGACCAATTGTAGAGTTTATGACCTGGAATTTTGCAGTTTTGGCCTTTGATCAGATTGTCAATCATGCTGCTAAGATACTGCACATGTCTGCGGGGCAAATCAAGTGCCCTATTGTCTTTCGTGGGCCTACTGGCTCTGCGGGGCAATTGGCACAGCAGCACTCACAAACTTTTGAAAGCTGGATGGCTAATGTACCTGGATTGAAAGTAATTTCCACAATTGATCCCTACGATGCGAAAGGCTTGTTGAAATCAGCTATTCGGGATGATGATCCCATTTGCTTTATGGAATCAGAGTTGGCATACTCTCATGCAGGCGAAGTACCTGAAGAGGAATACCTACTCCCTATCGGTAAAGCTGCCGTCAAGCGAGAAGGAACGGATGTAACTATTGTCTCTTTCAACAAGATGATGTTGGTAGCTTTTGAAGCTGCAGATGCTTTAGCGAAGGAAGGCATCAGTGCTGAAGTTATTGATTTGCGCACCATCCGCCCCCTAGATGTAGATACTATTGTAAAATCCGTAAAGAAAACCAATCGTCTTGTGGTGGTGGATGAATCATGGCCTTTTGCAAGCGTATCTTCTGAAGTAGCTTATGTGATTCAGCGCCATGCTTTTGACTATCTCGATGCACCTGTTGTACGGGTCAATAGCCGGGATACTAGTCTAGGGTATTCTTCTAGCTATGTAGAAGAATTTTTGCCCAATGTCGCAAGAGTTGTACAAGCTTGTAAATCGGTGACTTATCAACTCTAGAAGTTGCCCCCTGCCTCGTCAAGGAGCCTTAGGCTATCTATGACGGTTTTGAGCTCTTTAATCAAGAGCATTATATACCAATAAATAAAGCATTAGACTACAAGAGACAGCACAAAGTCGTTGATCTTGTAGTCTAGTGCCTTAAAGCTTTATGATCGCTCTAGCTTTGTCTAATCCACCTAATACTAACTCAACCAACCTATGAAATATTCCGTTTTTACAGTGCTCATGCTGCTTTTATTATGGTCTTGTGGTAGTGGCGATGAGCGGGTAGATTATACCCAAAAGCTAACAGGAGAATGGAAACTGGTAAACATCCCCGATATTATGAAAGCAGGTCAAGGTCTTGGAAACTCGGCAGAAGACCTACGACAATCTGCGATCTTCTTTCACTCAGATGGGAGTATGGATGTCTTTCTGGGGGCTAGTAATCAAAAAGGGAGTTGGGAAGTTTCGGATGATGGACAGTGGTTGAGCATGAAAGCAAAAGGCCTTCCTTTTGACGAAAAACTTGCCTTGGCTTTCGAGAACGAACGTACTATTAATATTCTTAATAATGGTCGATTGTTTAAGTTTAAAAAACAAAGCGACTAATTTAAATATTGGGAATATTTTTATTTGTCATACAACACCTCTAACTCTACGGTATATTCCCCTCTTTTTAGGTATTGATAAAGCACCACTTCTACATTCGGATGACCACAACCTTTAAACTCTAGGGCATAGTACTCTTTGAAAAGAGAGTAAGGCGGCTCTTTATCAACCTTTGGCTCAGCCTGGCAGTTCGACTCAAGAGCTTCTAACACATTATCTTCTACTTGTACTCTTGCTTGTTTGGCAGCAGTAGCATCTTCACCATTATACAACACTACTTTATACTGAAAACCTTTTTTCGATAAAATCACTTCGCCTTCTTTTCCTTGAAAACTATAAGTACTTTTGTAGCGAGCCTCCTTAATATCTTTTTCTATAAAATCGCCCATAATTGGTACAAATTGAGATGATGCCATAGCAACAAGATACTCTAGCTGTGCTTTAACTGTAGAGGCAGAGCGATAGACAGCATTATCACTTTTAGAAAGTACTACAATTAGTTGAGGGTTGATTAAAAACTGATCCTTATCCATTACGATAAACTTCCAGTAAAACTCACCAGATTGCTTTACCTGATGTGAGCCTCTATAACGATAAGTTCCATCTTTAGTTTTCTGAGCAATCACATCTAAGATCAATCCTGCCTCAGAGGAAAAACTACCTTCAAATGGAGTTTTAGGATCTTCCATAAAGAAGGAAACATGATCGCCTTCCTCTAAAAAGACTGATTCGGTTAAAACTTCTCGCCCTTTTTCTGTACCTACCTCTGTCCAAAAATCACCGTTTGCATTGGTTAATACATAGATATTTTGCTTAATAGTCGATACATTTTCAGATTCCTTAAACTTTTGTGCATACAACTGGTGACCTAAGTTAAAAAGACAAAGCCCTATGAGGAGTAGGAGGTTTTTCATTATATAGAGTTTTTAATCCTAAGAATATTTTTTCGCAATCTCGTAAACATACCTATAGCATGCCTTATACTTTTATAAGTTACACAATAGTTCTTTGAGTTCCAATATCATACCAAAAAAGAGCTACCAAGATTGGATTTAAGAGCATGTTTAAATTTTTAGGTACTTATAGTCAGTAGCTTAGGACTTTCCCCTCTCAATTCTTGAGATAGCCTATCCCCTACTCTGGCTGCCAACCAATAGTATCTTCTAGACTATTTCCATTAAATTCCTTCAAACAGCTCAACAGCTCTTTGACAATCACTTGACAATCATAAGTATCGCCTCGCCCAGCATCGGCTTCAGCAACAAGCCAAGCCTTGGCAAGCTGCCAGTGCTCAGCAGCGACAGCTTTCAACTTGGGGTCATGCTTACTCAACTCGTAGTTGGCAATAAATCGCTCAAACAACAACTGTCCTTGCTTTTTTACCGACCCCGTTTCGGCCTGAATATCCAAGCCATTTTGAGCATGTGTTCTTGCTTTTTCAAAATAAAGTTGTTGTTGTTGGAGATTCTCAATGGAAAAAGCCAACTCGATATAAGTTTGTGCTAGATTATGCTGTGCAATAGGCAATTGATCCAAGTCGCCAATGGCCGTTTTGATGTCAACCCCTTGTTCGCCAAAGATAGCCCCCTCCTTCAAGTGTTTGATTTGGCGCAAAGCAATTCCTTTATTCACCAATAAATTGCTCAAAGCAGATTGCTCGACCCCTGGAATTTGCAAAGCTTTGTCGTAATTTTGGATAGAGCCTTCTGGATGGCCTTCCCATTCCTCATAATTGGCTAAAATATTATAGGATCGAATAATTTGGTCACTATTCCGAATTTGGTCAAAATCAGCATGCAAGAGGTCCTGTGCTTCCTTCAAGGCAGTTCGCCCCAATGCTCGATAATCTTCCAAACGCCCACTAACAATAGCCCAAGCCAGATTGAGTTGAAGATCTACCGCAGAATAGTTGGAAAGGCTGATTTCTTTGGACTTCCAAGCTGCTTGAATATTCAGCATAGCTTCCACCGAAGCTCGGAAATTCCCTTGGCGTTCTGTGATACGGGCCTTACCCATTTTTGCTCGATAAGGATAAACCGTTTCCAAATAATCCAGTGCCAAATGCGCCAAAGGATACATGGCTGCTCGTTCAAAAAGAGTCGCTAAACGATTCAATAAATCTACTCCTACAATTCGAAACACCTCCCCAGAATGCCCCTCTTTTGTCGAGCTATCCTGACTAATAAGATTCCAATAAGACTTTAGAATTTTATATTGTTCAGAATCATCAATTACCTGAATAAAAAAACGAATAGCATCCAAACGTTGCTGATTGTAAATACTAGTTTTCTCCTGCTGAGCATTTAGCAAT
>CAZOLU010000378.1:0-4418 GCA_964580485.1 uncultured Saprospiraceae bacterium
CCCAAGGTCTTGTAAGCCTGGCGACATTGGGCAATGGTAGTTTTGTTTTTAATATCTTGGGGCTGAAGCTCTGCTTTCAATTGACTCAGTTCTGTTTCCATTTCTTCCCAAAAAAGCGTGCTTGAATTACTTACCCTTATCTGGGCAGTTAGTACTCCTAAACGAATTTCTGGACAAGCTTTAAGGATTGTTGGGTCGAAGTTGATTTTTGGAGTCATGGATACTATGTTTTTTGCTGTTTGTTGGAGCGACGGTCTTGGTTACCAAGACCGTCGCTAGCGCGCTCGCGCGTAGCAAGAGCGTAGATGAGCTACGCTCTTGCTCAATTCAAAAGCCCGAAGTTAGCTCTTGCAAATCTCTTGAACGACTGGCAACTTTATAAAAAAAGAAGTATATTCGTTACTATTACTTCCAAAAAAGTGAAGATACATAAATCTTATGAAAATTTTACACACTGCCGATTGGCATCTCGGACATAAATTATACAATGCTGACCGTGAGTTGGAACATCAAGCTGCTTTAGACCATCTCATTCAGATCATTCAGCAAGAAGCGGTAGAATTGCTAATACTTGCAGGAGATGTTTTTGATACCGATATGCCCCCCAATTATGCTAGAAAGCAATACTATCGTTTTTTAGTGGCACTTACGAAAACTACTTGCAGGCATGTGGTTGTCGTTGCTGGAAACCACGATTCTGCTAATATGTTGGATACCTCAAGCGATTTGTTAAAGTTGTTGAATGTTCATGTCGTTGGAAATTTGCCTGAGAATAGAGCAGAGCAGATTATTGAAATTAGAGATGAACATGAGGAGCTACAGGCGGTAGTGGCGGCAGTGCCTTATCTTCGGGATCGGGACATGCGGCAGGGGCAGCCTGGGCAAAGCATCGAAGAGCGTTTAGCTAGTCTTAGGGCAGGAATTGAGGCACATTATGCAGAAATTGATCTACTTTTAGCGGAGTATAAGGATTTGAATGTTCCAATCATCTGTACGGGCCATCTCTTTGTGGCAGGAGGAGTGCGAGATGGTCGGTCCAACACCATTCATATTGGTAGTTTGGATGTAATTGATGTTAATTGTTTCCCAAAAATGAGTAGCTATGTGGCATTAGGGCATTTACATCGACCCCAGAAGGTGGCAGGCTTGAACCATGTGCGTTATTCAGGATCTTTAATCCCTATGGATTTTAATGAATGGAATTATGCGCAGGTGGTGTTGCTACTAGATTTTGAAGGGAAAACCCTACAAAAGGTGCAAGCTCATAAAATAAAATTAGCTCGAAAACTTAAATTTTATAAGGGCGATATCACTAAAATTAGAGAAAAGCTCCATCAATTAAAGTCTGAAGAAGGATTATCTACTTGGCTCAAACTAGAAATTATTACCGATAGTTATATCCCCAACATAGAAGAAGATTTAAAACCTTTATTAGAAGGAAAAAATGCTGAAATTATGTTGGTGAATCAATTGTCGGAGGCTAGCGCTACCAATTACAATCAGGAGGAAAAGCAGCTCCAAAATTTATCTGACATGAACCCCAAAGAGGTGTTTGAGTTGAAGCTTGATGCTGAAAAAATTCAAAGTTCAAAAACTCGTCAAGTATTAGAAGATACCTTCTCAGAATTATTAACTTGGATGCAAGAGCAAGATAAAGATTAGTCATTCGCAAAGACCACCAATATGAGATTTATTATCCCCATAATCCTTTGGAGCTTATTGATTACCAACATAGCGCAGGCACAAAGCTACTCGGTAGAGATGGTGCCTAGTCCAAAAACGGCTAGTGCTGATCGTTGGGTTGCCGATCCAAATGATTATATAGATGTAAATAGTGAGCAAATACTGGAGTCTAAGCTGGATGCCATAGAAAAAAGCACTTCTGCTGAGGTAACTTTGGTTGTCTTGCCTGATGTTTCAGGGGGAAACCCTCATGATTTTGGCGTTAAGTTGTTTAATACTTGGGGAGTTGGTAAAAAGGAGCGAGATAATGGCTTGCTTATTTTATTGGTTATGAATCAACGCCGAGTGGAATTTATCACTGGTTATGGAATGGAAATTACCCTGCCTGACCTCCAGTGCTATCAAATCCAACAGGAGTTTATGGTGCCCAGATTTAAAGCTGGAGATTATGCGGCTGGGTTGATTGATGGGATAGATGCCGTTGCTCGGGAAATAGTAGGTGAGCGTTGGCAGTCGACACCCACGGCAAGAGAAAAGGAGTCTATACAACCTTTATTGGATAGTCTAGCTCCTCAGCTCAAAACAGGGGTGTATCTTTATGGACTTGACAAGGGCTTAGCAGATTCTACTCAAGAGCAATTGACTCAACAGGCTACTGTTTTAAGAGATAGCTTAGGTCTGGAACTATATTTTGTTGCTTGGGCCGAAGATCTAGGGGTGCCTGCGCAGAAAGTAGCAGCAGCTATTGCACAGCAGTGGGAAAGCAAACAAGATAACAATCTTTCCGACTATCTTTTGGTTTATCACAATATCCCTCAGGCTACAACAGCTTGTGCTTTTAAGGCCATGAATTTTAAGAACCAACTTGATCGTGAAACCGCAGACTATTTAGCCTTACAACTTAATGAGCAGTTTGCGCAACAAGATTGGATGGCTGGCTATCAGAAAGGGTTAGGACTTCTGAATAAAGAACTAAAGTCGGGAGAGCTATACCAAAAAGCGCAGGCTTATTTTAAGGCGATTCAGCAAGAGGAATTAGAACAAAAACGGCAAATGTTGGAAGAGCTAAAGCAAGCTAGAATAGCAGCTCAAAGATGGTTTTATCTGCAGTTTTTATTTTATTATCTAGGGGCTTTGGCTGTTTTGATGGGCTTTGCGATGTTATTTTATGCTATTGCAGAATATGTAGAGAAAAATCCCTATCAAAAGTATCACCTACTTACCTTTTTCGTGTTTTCTATTTGGATGTTTATTTTTCCCATACCTTATATTTGGGTACGACGTTTTTTCCTAAAGCGAAGAGAGGCTTATCGCCATGCTCCCCGAAACAGTAAGAAGAATGGAATGCCCATGCGGATGATGTCTGAAAAAGAAGAAGATCGCTATTTGAAAGGGGGACAAATTACAGAGGAGCGAATCAACTCTATTCATTATGATGTTTGGATTACAGAGGATGAGTCAGATATTTTAATTCTGCCTTATAAAACTATTTTTTCTAAATATAGAACCTGCATCAAATGTCAGTGGAGAACTTATTACTTGGTCTATAACCGAACGATTCGAGCTGCAACGACTTCTTCCTCTGGTTTAGGTGAAAAAAAGTATGCTTGCAAGCATTGTAATCATATACACCAATACACCTATGTAATTCCTAAAAAGTCTGAGTCTTCCTCTTCTTCCTCTAGTAGTGGTGGTTCTTTTGGTGGTGGAAGCTCTGGTGGAGGAGGGGCAGGTAGCAGTTGGTAGGTCTAAACTTAGAACTTGTATTTTAGAATGATGAAATAAAATTTCGTACAGCAACTTTTGAGGTAAAGTTTTTGTTACTAAATTTGTAAGAACTGTAAATATAAAACCGTACACAAATTGAGATTCAATCAATTTTACTGAATCCTATGCCTTTGGCACAGGCTTCGAAAATATGTACGGTTTTATAACTGTAAAAACCAAAACATCAGCCGCAAAATATTATGCAACAAGTTTTACTTAGATATATTGGATTACCGCTTTTAACAATTGCAAGTGCCCTGGCATTTTATTATCTCAATCATGTCGAATTGCCAGAACCTGCAAAAACTGTTGAACTAAAGCAAAAAGAGCCACAGAAAGAGCGTAAAGTTGTCATTACCAATCCTGTTACTCAAAAGAAACAACTCATTATTATTGCTCCGCCTAAGTGGATGGATACGGTAGTAACCGACTCTCCCAAAGTACAAAGTCCTCCAACAACAGATGAAGATCCACAGGGGGTTTTGCCAGATGTAGAGTTTCTCAAATTTGTAATTCAAAAAAGTAGAGATGGAATTCCAGTGTTGAGCTTTAAAGATTACCTCAATCTATCGCTATTTTAATCTAAACTTAGGATTAGCAACTCCAATAAGAATCCACTTAAATCATAACCTTCTTTTGCTCAGCCTCCAAAATCCTATCCCTAATAGCGTCAAAACTCCTAAAGCTATATACCCCCGTTTATCCAGAAGCCATAATGGAGTTTTTTGCGTTGAATATTGATTGAAGCTTCATCCCCGATCAAAATAAAAGGCGACCATGAACGAACGATCTTTGCCTTAGCAAAGCAGATCTACCAGAGTAGATCTGAGTGAGTGAACCCCGGCAGCGGATGGGAGGGCTCTAACTAATCGCCCTTCTTGCTCGCCAGCTCCAGATCGCTCCTGCCACTAGAACTAATAAAACTCCCCCAAGCCCCAAGCCCCACCAAGATATAGAGCCGATCTTCT
>CAZOLU010000379.1:0-4413 GCA_964580485.1 uncultured Saprospiraceae bacterium
CTTTGACCTCATTTTGATGGATTTACAGATGCCTGAGATGAGTGGCTTTGAATGTACCAAAAAGATTCGCCAAGAGCTAAAGCTCTCCACTCCTATTGTGGCGATCACTGCTCATGCGCTAAATGAGCAAAAAGAAAAATGCTTGCAAGTTGGCATGAACGCTTATTTAGCAAAACCCTATAATCAACATGAGTTGGTGGATGCTATCGCCCCTTTTTTACATAACAAAGCTAAGGATGCCTACTTTGATGTAGATCAACTCTTTAAATTTGCTGAAGGAGATCCCAATAGGGCTAGAAATCTGGCAAAAGCCTTCATCCAAAAAGCCCCCACACAATTAGAGCGCTTGTTTCAGTTTTATCAACAAAATGACATCAATCAAGTTGCGAATATTGCACATGGACTCAAGCCCTCTTATAGCATAATGGGTACTCAGGTAGCCTATGAGCTTTGTCAACAGATCGAAGAGCATAAAGATCTTGGACAGCTAGAAGCTCAGATCTTACGTTTGGAAAAAATCACTCAAGTATTGATTCAACTCCTACAAAAACAGTTTAAATTGGAATAAGAGCATGACCATAAGAACTTAACCCAAGCGCTTTCTCTATCATTTAAAATTTGAGTAGACCCAAAGACTAGGAATTAAAGCTCCTATTTTGGGGTCTATTTTGTTGAGGACTGGACTCCAATTGCTAATTTTTCTATTTTTCAAATCAACAAATTGAGTATTCCTATCTAAAATTGTATTTTTGACGCTTCTAGGATTTATCAATCGAACTTGTACTCCTTTGCATCCTAGATGATCTATTTTTAAACTCAAATACAATTCAATCATTATGATTAACATCACACTTCCCGATGGCAGCGTTCGTAAGTATGAGTCGGGAGTTAGCGGGCTCGATGTAGCCAAATCTATTAGCGAAGGTCTTGCACGTAATGTACTAGCTGCTGAGATCAATGGTGAAATTTGGGATGCTACCCGCCCCATCACAAGCGATGCTAACATCAAACTACTCACCTTCCGTGAGGATGGTGGTAAAAAAGCCTTTTGGCACTCTTCTGCGCACCTCATGGCAGAAGCTTTGGAGGAACTTTACCCTGGTGTCAAATTTGGCATTGGACCGCCCATCGATAATGGCTTTTATTATGATATTGACCTAGGAGAGGGACAATCCATTGGATTGAAGGAATTGGAGAAGATTGAGCAGAAGATGAAAGAGCTCGCCAAGCAAAAGAATCCCTTTGTGCGTAAGGATATTTCAAAAGCAGATGCCATTGCTTATTTCAAAGAAAAAGGAGATGAGTACAAACTAGAATTACTCGAAGATCTAGAAGATGGCAGCATCACTTTCTACGAGCAAGGAAACTTTGTAGATCTTTGTCGTGGCCCACATATTCCGCATACTGGCTTTATCAAGGCTGTAAAGCTACTTAATGTAGCAGGGGCTTATTGGCGTGGAGATGAAAATCGCCAAACCCTAACTCGTATTTATGGGGTAACCTTTCCCAAAGCAAAGGAGTTGAAAGAATATCTACATCTTTTGGAGGAAGCCAAAAAGCGAGACCACCGAAAATTAGGCGCAGAATTGGAGTTGTTTATGTTCTCTGAGCGTGTAGGAATGGGACTTCCTATTTGGTTGCCTAAAGGCACCGCCCTACGCAATCGCCTGCAAGACTTTTTGACAAAAGAGCAGGTAAAACGTGGCTATGAATTGGTAAGCACACCTCATATTGGGAATAAGAATTTATACCTTACTTCTGGTCATTATGAAAAGTATGGGGAAGATAGCTTTCAACCCATCCAAACTCCTAAAGAGGGCGAAGAGTTTATGCTCAAACCCATGAACTGCCCCCACCACTGTGAAATCTATGCCCATAAGCCTCGCTCCTACAAAGAACTCCCTATACGCTTGGCAGAGTTTGGAACCGTATATCGCTATGAGCAAAGTGGTGAGCTACATGGGCTTTCTCGGGTACGTGGATTTACCCAAGATGATGCACATATTTTCTGTACCACAGATCAGCTCAAGAAGGAGTTTTTGAATGTACTGGATCTGACTATGTTGGTCTTTAGAAAAATGGGCTTTGAGAACTTCACTGCTCAAATTTCATTGAGAGACCCCGAAAAACCTGAAAAATATATCGGTTCTACTGAAAACTGGGATGCCGCAGAAGCTGCAATCATTGAAGCTACCCAAGAGGTTGGCTTAGAAACAGTGACAGAACTAGGGGAAGCCGCTTTCTATGGCCCTAAACTCGACTTTATGGTGAAAGATGCTTTGGGGCGTAGCTGGCAATTGGGTACCATTCAGGTAGATTATAACCTCCCAGAGCGTTTTGAGTTGGAATATGTAGGTGCAGATAACCAAAAGCACCGTCCTGTGATGATTCACCGTGCACCTTTTGGTTCCTTGGAACGCTTCATCTCTGTTCTAATTGAGCATACTGCAGGGAAATTCCCATTGTGGCTGGCTCCAACTCAATATGCGATTTTACCCATTTCTGACCGCTTTGTGGATTATGCTAATGAAATAAAAAATGCATTAGAGGCCAGGGATATTCGGGGCTATGTAGATGATCGTAATGAAAAACTTGGGCGGAAAATCCGTGATACCGAATTGAAACGGATTCCTTTGATGCTCATTGTAGGAGAGAAAGAAGCTGAAAACAAACAGGTTTCTGTTCGTCTTCAAGGTGTTGATGATGGTGACAAAGGTGCTATGAACGTTGAGGAGTTTATCGCTTTTTTCAACAATTTGTTGGCTGAGGAATAACTTTCTGATCCTATAAAAACACAAGCCATCTCTTAAATTTACTAAAGTAGTAGAAATGATACCAGGGATATCCCTTTGAGGTTAGACACTAGACTTAGAGACCCTAAGACCGGACGTATATCATCTAGTCTTTGGATCTTTTAGTCTAGCATCTAAGAGTCTAGCCCAAGAGACGCCTAGATTAAGTATGTACTTTAACCAAGAATTTAAGACCTAAATCATTGATAATAAAGCGCCTTCAAAAATCCACCGAAGTAAAGGTTACTACTTGGTTGAACAGCATATATCCCTAAATACAGCGCCTTCAAAATCTAGATTAACTCCAATTTCCCTTGGAATTCTCATTGATCTATGCAAAAAGTTCATAACTTCATAGACCATTAAGTTTAGATATGCTATCTTTAATATTTAAACCAGATAGTTTTATGCAGCGAAATATTTATTTTTTTCTTTTATTATTAATTGGTCAGCAACTCTTTGCACAGACGGAACCTGAAAAAGGTCTAGACCCTGGGGCAGTTTTTATCGACCTTGCCTATGCCATTCAGCTACCAGAAGCTGACATGAAAGAAAATTTCAGTTGGAACTCTAATGTTGGAGCTCGAGTGGGCTACCTACTTCCCAACAACTGGCTTTTTGCCCTAGGAGGGGAATGGATTTTTAGCGACCAAGTTAAAACCGATGTGCTTGCCCCCCTACGAGAAGCCAATGGCAATCTGATTGACATTACAGGGCGTATGGGTCTTACACAGTTAGGGCAACGAGGATTTTCGATCAATGGGCAGGTAGGACGAATTTTCCCTCTAACCCAAAAAGGCCGCCGACATTGTATAGAAGCTCGATTAGGGCTTGGATATCTACAACATTGGGTGCGCATTAGAATTTTGGGCGACCCAGAGCTTTTACCCCAACTCACAGGCGATTATCTTCTAGGCTATGACCGACGTAGCTCAGGACTGGCTACACAACAGTATATTGGCTACAAATACATGAGTCAAAGCAAACTAGTCAACCTATTTGTAGGCTTAGATTTCACACAAGGTTTTACCAAAAACAGGCGGGTTTGGAATTATGATACCCGGCAGCCTGATACTGATCTAAAGCTAGATCTTTTGTTAGGGCTTCGAGCAGGCTTTACCATTCCATTTTTCATCTACACCGAAAAGACCAGAGTAGACGACCTGGATTTTTATTAAAACTGAGATGTTCTGCGCCAAAGCCTTTCAAATAAAGCCAATTTTCTAAGTCTAGGACTCTATCGCATGGCGATATGGGTTTATGGCGCATTGCTAGGCTTGGCCGCAGGCCTAGGGCATCGAAAAGCTAAGCTTTGGGTGCGAGGGCGCAAGGCTTGGCCTAGCCGCCTGCAGGCGGCCATCCAGCAGCAGCCTGGCGAATGGATTTGGTTGCATGCCGCATCGCTCGGCGAGTTTGAGCAGGGAGCACCCTTGCTTGAACAAATCCGACAACAATATCCCAACAAGCGTATACTGCTCAGCTTCTTCTCCCCCTCTGGCTATGAGGCTCGCAAAAACGATCCTATTGCGGATTATGTTTGCTACCTGCCCCTCGACAGTCCTCAAAATGCCCGAGCTTGGCTAGATCTCCTAAACCCATCGCTCATTTTCTTTGTCAAATA